>JAFGVR010000200.1 GCA_016937915.1 Campylobacterales bacterium
ACTATTTACAACTATATAATTTAAAGATACACTCTGCTTTATCATCCTCTCTATCCTATTTGAGAGGTTTGGATTTGGTCTAAGTTCTGGAGTGAAGTAGAAATAGCTTTTTACCCTTTTTGATAGATCTTTTGCTTTTCCAACATATAAAAGATTGCCATCTTTATCAAAATACTGATAGATGCCAGGGGAGTGGGGGAGTTGTTTAATTGTTTCTTTTAGTGTCATTTTTATCTTTTATGATTTTTTGGATAGAGTGAACTAGTTTGTTTAATTTTTCATCTTTTATATCGATAGAAAAATCCCCCATTGCTCTCTCTTTATATACAACTGTGCAGTGTTGAAAACTCTCCTCTTCATTTTTTGTAGGGGTATGTGTTACAAATGCTTTTATATCGTTTATACCGCTATCTTCACACTCTTTTGGTTTTACAAACTTTAAAGCACTTTTAATGCTTTGTATATTATTATCGAACTCTTGCTTTGCTGCTGGGTGATTTAGGACAAAATATAGGATACCGTTTTTTATATATCCAAACTTTATCATCTTTTGCATCGCAGGTACAAATGTTGACTGTAACTTTTTGATACAACCATAGGTTGACAATTTTCTAAATTGAGGTTTTTTTTGAATAGAACTAATAATCTGACTCGCATTTTTCATGTAAGTATTATAACAATGATTTTATTAAGTATGAGTGGTTGTGGGTATAAAGCTGAACCTTACTATGAAGATGAGTCTGTAAAAACTGTCATCTCAGATGAAAATATAGAGATAAAAATTAAAAAATCGGATGATTTAAAATAATGAAATATGATGTAATTATCGTAGGGGCTGGTGTAGCTGGACTTTACTCAGCTATGCTTTTGCCAAAAAATAAAAAAGTTCTTATAATAAATAAAAGAGAACCGTTTAAGTGTAACAGTTTTTATGCTCAAGGTGGGATAGCTTTGGCAAAAGATGCAGACGATATAGAACCACACATAAAAGATACGCTAGAGGCTGGTTCTGGACTTTGCTGCGAAGATGCTGTAAATATCCTTAGTAAAGATTCAAAAGCTATCATAGAAGATATGATAAAAAAAGGTTTTGAATTTGATAAAGATGAAAAAGGTAACCTCCTTTACACAAAAGAGGCTGCACATTCGTGTGAGAGGATTTTACACGCTGGTGGCGATGCTACTGGTAGGTATATGCACTTTTTTTTACTATCAAACAATCCACATCAAATGTTTAGTGATGCTAGAGTTGTTGATCTGCTCATAAAAGATGGAAGATGCTATGGTGTAACTGTACTTGATCATAGAGAGTGTAGAAATATATACGCTGATGATGTGATTATCGCTAGTGGTGGGGTCGGTTCACTCTTTGAGTACCATACAAACGCACCTTGCATCAGTGCAGATATGCAGGGTCTTTGTGTTATGAAAGGGATAGAGCTTGAGAGGATGGAGATGATGCAGTTTCATCCAACTGTCTATGTTGGCAATAACTCTGCCCAAAAACTGTTATTAACTGAAGCATTACGCGGTGAAGGTGCTACAGTGGTTGATAAGTATGGCAAGAGATTTTTGTTTGATTATGATGAGAGAGGTGAACTTGCATCTCGTGATATTGTGAGTAAATCTATATACGATTACAAGAAAAAACACGATACTGAGGTTTATCTTGATTTTTCAAACTTTGATTATCAGTATTTTATAAAAAGATTTCCAAATATATTTAAAAATCTAAGGTCTCTTGGTTTTAATGTTCCAAAACAAAGAGTTCCTATCTCTCCAGCGTTTCACTACGCCATAGGTGGGATAAAAACTGATACAGATGGAAGAGTTCCAAATGTAAAAAATCTTTACGCAGTTGGTGAGGTTGCATCTACTCAGGTTCACGGAGCAAACAGACTTGCATCAAACTCTTTACTTGAGGGATTGGTTTTTGGAAAACGAGCTGTTATGGATATTTTAAAAACTAAAAAAGAACCTTTTGCAGATGATTTTGAGATAACTGATGATGTGATGAGTTACAAAGATGATAAAGCGAAAAAAAATCTACTTCGTAAAATTATGTGGGAAAATGTTTCAATAGTTAGGACAAAAACAGGTTTAAACAGTGCATTAGATGAAATTAATGCTCTTTTAAAAGAAAATATTGGTAGACTTCTAAAATTTAGATTACTAACAGCTAGAGAGATTGTAAAATCTGCTTTGGCTAGGGAAAAGTCAGTTGGTGTTCACACCATGGAAAATGAGGAGAATTGATGTTGAGGTTATTAGGTATGCTAAGTTTAAGTAGTGCTTTAGCTATGGCAAGTGGAGGAGATGCTGGTGGTGCTATCCCAGATCTTACTTTTACTTGGGTAGGTATTTTATGTTTAGTTATTTTTGTAATAGGTTATTATTTTGTAGCGATGGAAGAGAAGTATCATATAGATAAAGCAAAACCTGCTTTACTTATAGGTACGCTCATGTTTATGCTTGTAGCATTTTACTATGCTATGCATGGTATGGATATGGATTTAGTACATACTCAGGCTCAACATCTTATTTTAGAGATTGCTGAGATCTTCTTCTTCTTATTTGTAGCTATGACATACATAGAGTCTATGATACATATGAATGTTTTTGATAGATTGAAGTATAACCTTATATCAAAGGGTTACACTTACCGTAAGTTGTTTTGGGTTACTGGATTTTTAGCATTTTTTATCTCACCTGTAGCAGATAACTTAACAACTGCACTTATCTTATCAACAGTTCTTATAACTATAGAGAGGGAAAAAAGAGAGTTCTTAGTTCCTGGTGCTATCAACATAGTAGTAGCTGCAAATGCAGGTGGGGCGTGGTCACCATTTGGTGATATCACTACACTTATGGCATGGACAGCTGGTAAAGGTGTATTTACAGATTTCTTATATCTGTTCCCATCAGCTATACTTGGGTACTTTGCAACTGCGTTTTTACTTTCACGCATTGTACCTGATACGGTTCCAGATTTTGATGTTACAAAAGAGAAAAAACCTGAGATGATGCAAGGTGCTAAAGTGGTTATGGGGCTTGGTGTGTTTACAATTTTTTCAGCTGTAATGTCTCATCAGGTACTTCATCTACCAGCTATGTGGGGTATGATGTTTGGTTTGGCTTTACTTAAACTTTATGCTTACAAACTTAAAAAAGTTCACGGTTTAGGTCATTTTGATGTTTTTCAATCTATGAGTAAAATAGAAAATAATACTTTACTATTTTTCTTTGGTATTTTAGCAGCTGTTGGTGCATTGTACTTTATAGGTTGGTTAGCTCTTGCTGCTGTTGTTTATGATCCATCAGTTTTAGGACCGACTTGGTCAAATATTGGTGTTGGATTTTTATCAGCTGTAGTTGATAATGTTCCAGTTATGTCAGCAGTACTTAAAGCTAATCCAGCTATGGGACTTGATCAGTGGATGCTTGTAACTTTAACAGCTGGTGTTGGTGGTTCACTTATCTCTTTTGGTTCAGCTGCTGGTGTTGGAGTAATGGGTAAATTACCTGGTATTTATACTTTTGGTGCTCACATGAAATACTCTTGGACAGTTTTGGTTGGTTATATCATCTCTGTATCTGTTTGGTATTTTCAATACGAAGTTTTACAAATAAGTCATTTTTAATATCTAAAGGGAGTTAAGCTCCCTTTACCTTTTCTTATATCAAATCTTAATCTTTTTTATAGTATCCTTTCAACAATAAAATCAGAGGGAATACCCCTAACTATCTTTTATAAAGGCATTTTTATGACAAATGTTAGCATCATAGTTCTAGACTTTGGTTCTCAGTACACTCAACTTATAGCGCGTCGTCTGCGTGAAGATCATATATATTGTGAGATTTTACCTTACTATACAAAAGCAGAAGAGATAAAAGCAAAAAATCCAAAAGGTATCATTTTAAGTGGTGGTCCATCTTCGGTGTATAGCGAAAATGCTTATGAAGTTGACCAAGAAGTTTATGCTATGGGGATACCAGTTTTAGGTATTTGTTATGGTATGCAAAGAATTGCTGTTGATTTTAGTGGCAGTGTTGTTAGAAGTAACCATCATGAGTATGGTAAGGCTGAACTAACTATAGTAGAGCCTGAACATTGTTCACCTTTATTAAAAGATTGTGAAGATGGAAGAGTTGTTTGGATGAGTCACTCTGATAGAGTTGATGTTATCCCTGAAGGTTTCAAGCCTATAGCAGTATCTGCAAACTCACCTTACGCAGCTATAGCAAATGAAGAGAAAAATGTATATGCTATGCAGTATCACCCAGAAGTTCAACACTCAGAAGAGGGTTACTTGATGCTTAGAAACTTTGCAAAAAATATTTGTGGAGTTACTGAAAAATGGAAGATGGAGCATTTCTTAAAAGAGCAAATCAGAATCATTCGTGAAAAAGTTGGAACTGGTAAGGTTCTTTGTGGACTGAGTGGTGGAGTTGATAGCTCAGTAGTTGCAGCTATGCTTTATGAGGCGATAGGGGATCAGCTAATTCCAGTATTTGTTGATAACGGACTTTTAAGAAAAGGTGAGAGAGAGCAGGTTGAGCAGATATTTAAACTAAACCTAAAAGCACCTTTAGTTGTTGCAGATGCAAGTGAGCTTTTCTTAGGCCGTTTAGCTGGCATCAGTGATCCTGAGAAAAAGCGTAAGATAATTGGTCACACTTTTATAGAGGTTTTTGAAGCTGAAGCTAAAAAACATGATGGCATCAAGTTTTTAGCTCAAGGTACACTTTATCCTGATGTTATCGAGTCTATCTCTGTAAATGGTCCAAGTGAAGTTATCAAGTCTCACCACAATGTTGGTGGTCTTCCTGATTGGATGGATTTTGAACTAATCGAGCCTTTAAGAGAGCTTTTTAAAGATGAAGTTAGAAAAATAGGACTAGAGCTTGGTCTTCCAGAGTCTATGATAAACCGCCATCCATTCCCTGGTCCTGGTCTTGCTATAAGAATTATGGGTGATGTAAACAAACCAGATCTTGATCTTTTAAGAGAAGCTGATGTAATTTTACTAGATGAGCTTAAAGCTAGTGGATATTATGCTAAAACATGGCAAGCATTTGCGGTACTTTTAAATGTAAAATCTGTTGGTGTAATGGGTGATAACCGTACTTACGATAACACTGTTTGTGTAAGGGTTGTTGAAGCTGTTGATGGTATGACTGCTACATTTGCTCACCTTCCACACGATTTACTAGAGAGAATCAGTAGAAGAATCATAAATGAGGTTGATGGTATAAACAGAGTTGTTTATGATATATCTTCAAAACCACCAGCAACTATAGAGTGGGAGTAAGCTTAGGCTTACCTCATGAGTAAACCAATTTATCTTTTCTCAACATCTTCACATCCAGATGCCATTAGCATCAACTCTTTATCGATTGAATTTTTAAAACCTAATATAGATTTTTCCAATTATGATTATCTTATAATCACATCTAAACAAACCACAATAGCTTTAAAACAGTATGATTTAAAAGAATATATATATAAAAAAGCTTTATGTGTATCTAGTCAGAGTGCTTTATCTTTTGAACAAATTGGCGGTAAAGTTTTAGCAATTGGTGGTGGATATGGTGATAATTTGGAAAAGATTATAAAGTCTTATCCAAAAGAGTGTAGATGGCTTTATTTGCGGGCTAAAGAGGTTGCATCTGATTTTGTAAAGAGATGCCAAGAGAGTGGTTATGATGTAGATGAAAAAGTCGTATATGAGAGTAGATGCAGCAAAGATATATTAAATGCAAAGATAGATAAAAACTCCATCCTTATATTTACATCCCCATCGAGTGTAAGATGTTTTTTAGAAAATCATAATTTTGATAAATCACATAAAGTTATAGTTATAGGTAAAACAACTGCTAAAGCTATTCCAAAAGAGATAGTTACTTATATCTCTGATGAAA
>JAFGVR010000201.1 GCA_016937915.1 Campylobacterales bacterium
CCCACTTCGCACGGTTGATGGTTGAGCCTATCTCATAGATGCCAACCTTATCATCAAGAGTTTGAAATATTGTTTTTAGATTTTTTCTAAAAAGCTCCAAATCCTCTATATTTTCCCTATCTTGCATCACTTTTAGGATAATTTTTTTACCCTCTAGCTTATCTATAAAATCTTTTAGTTTATCAAGCTTTTGCATCTCCCAAAGTTTAAAACGAAGCAAAACTCTCTCTACACCAAGTTCCTCTATCAGTTTTAAACTCTCTTCACTTTCTCTCTCAAAATCAACAACAAGTGAGAAAAAATCTTTTGATTTTACCTCTTTTCGTTTGACAAAAGGGATAGTTACTAATGAGATGGGAAGCATAACAAGTGATGTGGCAAAAGTTTTTAAAAGTGACTTTAACTCACGACGCCTCATAGTTTTTTTGTAAGATTTATCTTTGATTATTGCGGGTTGATCTGAAAAATCATCCCATTTAAATGGTTCTTTCATGAGAAGAATTATATCCTTTTTTATTATAATTACCCCTATTTTGATATAATCTAGCTCATAAAAATTAGGATTATAATAGATGGCAAATAGTACAGATTTTGAACTAAAAGAGGATGTAAAGATAAAACATCCAAAAAAATACAAAGTTTACATACTCAATGATGATTACACTACTATGGATTTTGTAGTAGATATACTTATTAGTGTATTTCATAAAAGTTACGAACAAGCAGAATCTATCATGCTAGAGGTTCATAAAAGTGATCGTGGACTTTGTGGCATCTACACTTACGAGATAGCACAAACTAAAGTGATACAAGTAAAAAAACGAGCTAAAGAGAGTGGTTTTCCACTAAAAGCTGTCATGGAAGAGGAATAATGATAAGTTCACAACTAAACGATATATTTCAAAAATCTATTCTTTTTGCAAAAGAGTTAAGACATGAGTATCTAACAATTGAGCATCTATTTTTTATAGCCCTAAACTCAACTGATGGGATAAACATCATAGAAGCTTGTGGCGGTGATGTTAAAAAGATGAAAAAGCTTTTGGCTGAGTATATAAAAACAAATATAGAAAGCCTTCCAGAGGGGATAGAAAAAGACCCAACTGAAAGTTATGCTTTATCTAAAGTGATAGATACTATGATAAAACATATCCAAAATTCAGGAAAAGATAGAGCCGATATAGGGGATTTGTTAGTTGCACTTTATGAGGAGGAGAACACTTTTTCGTATCTCCTTTTACAAGAGTACAACATCTCAAGGCTAGATATTTTAGAGATTATCTCCCATGCAGACATACAAGAAAGCACTCAAGATGAGAAAGAGTCTTTTTTAGACAAATACTCAATTGATCTCATAGCAAAAGTAAAAGAGGGGAAAATTGACCCAGTAATCGGTAGAGACAAAGAGATAGCTAGAGTTATGCAGATCCTTTGTAGAAGGAAGAAAAATAACCCTATCCTTGTTGGTGAACCAGGTGTTGGAAAAACTGCCATAGCTGAGGGGTTAGCTCTAAATATAGTAAATGGTGATGTTCCACAAATCATATCAGATGCAAAACTTTTCGCACTTGATCTTGGAGCTATGCTTGCAGGGACCAAATACAGAGGTGACTTTGAAAAAAGGTTAAAAGGTGTTATGGATGAAGTTAAAAAGATACCAAACGCGATCCTTTTTATAGATGAGATACATACCCTCATAGGTGCAGGGGCTACGAGCGGGACAATGGACGCTGCAAATCAGTTAAAACCAGTTTTGGCTTCTGGAGAATTAAAATGTATGGGAGCTACTACATTTGCAGAGTATAGAAATGGGTTTGAAAAAGATAAAGCACTTAGTAGAAGATTTTCAAAAGTTGATATAGATGAACCTAGTGCAAAAACAAGCTACCTTATCCTAAAAGGTTTAAAAGAGAAATATGAAAAGCATCACGGCGTTATATATACAGACAAAGCACTAAAGAGTGCAGTGAATCTCTCAAAAAGATATATAACTGATAGATTTTTACCAGATAAAGCGATAGACCTTATAGATGAGTGTGCAGCATCACAGCATCTAAAACAAAAGAAGAAAATCAAGATAGGTGCAAAAGATATAGAAAATACAATCGCGAAGATAGTTGGCATCAGTGAATCAAAGATAGATAAAGATGAGAGTGAAAAACTAAAAACTTTAGAAGATGATCTAAAACAAATGGTGATTGGTCAAGATAAAGCAGTTTTAGAGGTTGCAAAAGCTATCAAAATCTCAAAAGCTGGACTAACTCCACAAAACAAACCAATCGCGTCATTTTTATTTACAGGTCCTACAGGGGTTGGAAAAACTGAACTCACACTAGCACTCTCACAAACTCTAGGCATAAACTATGAGAGATTTGATATGAGCGAATATATGGAAAAACATGCACTTAGCCGCCTTGTTGGAGCACCTCCAGGGTATGTTGGGTATGAGCAAGGGGGGCTTTTAACTGAGGCTATCAAAAAGCATCCATACAGCGTGCTTCTTTTAGATGAGATAGAAAAAGCTCATCCTGATCTTATAAATATACTGCTGCAGATAATGGATAATGCAACTTTAACCGATAACAACGGCTATAAGGCAAATTTTCAAAATGTGATACTTATCATGACATCAAATATCAGTGCAAATGCTAGAAGTGTGATGGGGTTTAACAAAGATAGCTCAATCTCAAAAGATGAAGAGTTAAAATCGTTTTTCACCCCTGAATTTAGAAACCGCTTAGATGCCATAGTGGAGTTTGATCATTTAGATGCAAAAACTGTTATGGGGATAGTGGAGAAATTTATAAAAGAGTTAAATCGCGAACTTAAAAAAAGAAAAATAATAGTAGAGATAAGTGAAGATGCTATAAAGTTTATAGCTGATAAAAGCTACTCAAAAGAGATGGGAGCTAGACCTGTAAAAAGATATATCCAAGACAACATCACAAACAAACTAAGTGATGAGATCCTTTTTGGAAAACTTAAAAATGGTGGAGCTGTTTTTGTAGATGCAACTGATGAGTTAACTCTATCTTTTAATGAAAAAAATGATTCCAAAACTAAATAAATACCAACTCACATTCCCACACCCAAGTGATGCAAACGAAGATGGCATCGTAGCGTGGGGTGGTGATCTTAGCCCATCAAGAC
>JAFGVR010000202.1 GCA_016937915.1 Campylobacterales bacterium
CAAACATAAACAACCCAGAGACTATGGACTATAAACTTTTTTGGGATTTACGCTTACCTCGCATCATAGTCGCTTTTTTTACAGGTGCTTTGCTTGGCATCAGTGGGCTTTTGTTTCAGTCTATATTTCGTAACCCCATGAGTACCCCTTTTACCCTAGGGGTTGCATCTGGAGCGACTTTAGGGACTGCATTTGCCATAGTTTTTGGGTTTGTTTATTATGTAGCTTTTTTTGGGTTTGGCGGTGCTTTGGTTACCATAGCTATCCTTTTTACACTTGGTTCACGACTCAAATCTTATGAAAATTCATCGCTTTTACTTATAGGCATCGCATTGTCATTTTTTTACTCCGCATCTCTTATGATACTTTTTTACCTAAGTGATGAGTCACAAAGCTATGAGATAGTTCGTTTTACTATGGGGAGTCTTGATGTAGTTGGTTTTGGGAGTGTTACCCCCATAGCATCCACAGCTACACTTCTGCTCATACTCTCACTACTTTACAAAAAAGAGATAAAACTACTCCTTACATCTTATGAAAACGCATTTTTAAAAGGGGTAGATATAAAGCGACTAAACTATATGCTACTCATTACCATCTCCATAGCTATCGGCATAGCAGTTAGCATCACAGGACCTATAGGATTTGTAGGTCTCATAGTCCCCCACATCATAAAAAATATCTATAAAAAAAGTGCAGATGCCTTGCTTGTTCCAACATTTTTTTATAGTGGTATATTTTTGGTTTTTTGTGATTTGGTAGCTAGAAATCTAGGCACTGCATCAGATGTCCCCATAGGTGTAATAACAGCATTTTTAGGTGGGCCGTTTTTTATATATCTGCTAATTAGAAAGAGAAAGATATGAGAACACTTTGCATCTCCGCCATAGCATCAAATCAAGGTAAAAGTATTTTAACTATGGCACTTTTATACCACTTCAAAAACTCTGTTAGACCATTTAAGATAGGTCCTGATTACATAGACCCGCAGTTTCACAAAAGCATCTGCAACACCCCATCTGTAAACTTAGATAGGTTTATGATGGATGATGAGCAGATCAAATGGATGTTTAACCACTACAGCGACAAAGGTATCTCTATCTGCGAGGGTGTGATGGGGTATTATGATGGGATGGACAAGGGGAGTAGTGCTTATGACCTCACTAAACTTTTAAACATTCCCACCGTTTTACTCCTTGATGGGAGTGCTAGTTACATAACTGTAAGTGCGGTTTTAAAGGGTTTGGCTACTTACAGAGATGATGCGACCATCAAAGGGGTGGTTTTAAATAAGCTCTCAACAAATGGGCATTATGAGTTAATCAAAAATCAAATCGAGAGTGATTTTGATGATCTAAAAGTGCTTGGATGGATAGAGAAAAACTTACCGAGTCTTAGCGATACCCACCTTGGACTTGACCTTGAAGATATGGAGCAGATAGAGAAAATCGCAAAAGAGGTTTTAAAACATATAGATTTAGATGCCATTGAGTGTTTGGCATCACAATCTAATACCCCCATAGCAGAGGAATATCCATTTGAGAGGCTAGAGAGAGAAGATAAAAAACTAGCAATAGTAAATGACAAAAATTTCTCATTTCTCTACCATGACAACGCAGAATTTTTAAAAGAGATTTTTAGAGAAGTTGTATTTGTTGACTCTACAAAAGATGAAGAGATACCAGCTGATGCTGATGTTGTGTATATGGTTGGTGGATATGTGGAGAGTGAGGCGGCTTATGAGAGGGTGAAAAACTCTAAGCGTTTTAAAACTTCACTTATAAAACACGCTTTGTTAAAACCTATCTATGCAGAGTGTGCAGGGGTTTTGTATCTTGGAAATCGTGTAGATGATAAAGAGATGAGTGGCATCTTAGATGTTGATTTTATACTGCATAATAGATTTATTAGGATGGGTTACTATTATGGGGATAGTGGAGTTAAGGGTCACGCTTTTCACTATACCGATGCTTTGAATGCAAAAGATGGGACTGAGATACTCTCTAAAGAGGAGGGTGGAGATGGAAAGATAGGAGCTTGGGGGAGTGGAAAAGTTTTTGGAACATATCTTCATACGATGTTAAGAAACAACACCGAGCTTATAAAAAAGAGATTTTTATGTTAGATGCTAATGAGTTTTTAGAGTTTTTAAAAAGTAGAAGAGATGTCAGACGGTATGATTTTTTGGATAAGCCTATAGAGGGCGATAAGTTACAGATGATACTAAAAGCTGCCATATCAGCACCATCTGTTGGATACTCTCAACCTTGGAAGTTTGTGATAATCGAAGATGAAAATATAAAAAATGAGATATATAAAAACTTTGAAGTAGAGAATGAAAAAGCAAAAAAGATATTTGCCAAAAGTGAACTCTATAAAAACCTAAAACTAGAGGGGATAAAAGAATCCCCTCTAAACATCGCTGTACTTTATGAGGAGAGTGATGAAGCGGTACTTGGGATGACAAGTATGAAAAATATGGGTGAGTACAGTGTAGTGTGTGCTGTACAAAATATGTGGCTAATGGCAAGAACTCTTGGCATCGCCCTTGGTTGGGTTAGCATTTTGGATGAGGAAAAACTACTAGAATCTATAAAAGCAGATAAAAAAGATAAGCTCATAGCATACTTGTGTTTGGGTTATGTAGAGAGGTTCAAAGATGAACCTGAGTTAAAAACTCTAAATTGGAGAGATGAAAAATCTCTTGATGAGTGTGTAAGGTATATAAGATGAGTTACAAAAATTGGTTCAACTCCCACGCAGATAAACATAA
>JAFGVR010000203.1 GCA_016937915.1 Campylobacterales bacterium
AACTATCTCCCCTTTTTTAAGCACTGCTATCTTTTGGGCTGTTTTTATAGTACTTAGTCTGTGGGCTATGATTATGGTTATCTTATCTTTTGCTATCTCATCTATAGCTTTACTCACATAAGCTTCACTTTTGGTATCAAGTGCAGATGTAGCCTCGTCAAATATCAATATATCTGGATCTACATATAAAGCTCTTGCAATGGCGATGCGTTGTCTCTGACCACCTGATAGGTTTGTTCCATTTTCATCAAGCTGAGTGTGGATGCCATCTTCTAGGTCTGACACAAACTCATAAGCGTAAGCTTTTTGTAAACAAGACACCACCCTCTCCTCATCTATCTCTTTACCATAAGCTACATTTGCTGCAACTGTATCGTTAAATATATATACCCTTTGAGTAACTGTAGCTATCTTGTTTCTAACAGATTTTATATCAAACTGATTTAGGTTTTCACCATTAAAAAGCAACGCTCCCCCATCTGGCTCATAAAAACGAACAAGCAGGTTTACAAGTGAGCTTTTTCCACCACCACTATCACCAACAAGTGCGACTTTCTCCCCCTTAGAGATAGTAAGGTTTATATCTTTTAGTATCGGCTTATCTTCATACATCAGTTTTATATTTTTAAACTCAGCTATCTCTATCTTCTCTTCAAACACCCTATCTCCGCTTGGAGCTGCCTCTTGGTCAAGGATGAAAAATATCCTCTCACTAGCTGCGATGGCATCTTGGAGTTGGTTGTAAAGTGATGAGATTCTTTTGATAGGGGTATAGAGCATAAAAAGTGCAGTTAAGAACGAGAAAAAACTACCAACACTCATACTCCCCTCTATCACCTCAGTACCACCAACTATGATAACCGCCACTACCCCGATAGCACCCAAAATCTCCATAAGTGGGCCTGTAAGTTCGCTTGTTTTTACAGTTTTCATATTTAACTTAAAAAAACTCATGTTTTCTTGTTTGAACTTCTCATGCTCAAATGTTTCAGTTGCATGAGCTTTTATAATCTCTATGTTATTAAATATCTCACTTAAATTTGCTGTAATATCTGAGCTTTTTTCTTGTGAGCGGTGTGATAGTTTTTTGAGTCTTTTAGCGATGCGAGAAAGCGGATAAGCTACCAAAGGTACAACAATGAGTGCAAAAAATGAGAGTTTTGGGCTTTGGTATATCACAACCCCTAAGAGTCCAAGTGCAGTTAAGCTCTGACGCCCAATCTCTGGAATCATGTTTGAGACAACTGATCTGATGCGATCAATATCCCCAATATTTCTACTTATAAGCTCACCTGTGCGGTACTTGTAAAAAAACGATAAATCAAGATGGAGCATAGTGTCAAGCATCCTATCTCTAACACGCCTGATGATGTCATGCCCTATGTACGCTGAAAAATATACTTGGATATACTTCCCCCCACCTTTCATAGCATAAACAAGTATGATAGCGTATGGAAGAAGATGCAAAAGCTCCACATTTTTATCAACAAATATCTCATCTAAAACTGGCTTAACAAGGTACGCTGAAGCGGATGCACCAGCTGCTGAGATGATCATCCCAAGGAGTGCTAGCAGTATGTATGGAACATAATCTTTTAGGTAAGGGACTACAAGTCTATTTAATACAGTTTTAATATCTTTCAAATTTTAACCTTAATTTTTGTGTAATTAAAGCTGTTATTTTAGCTAAATGTGTATTAAGGTTAGATAGAATTTCATTTTTAAATAAATACAGGCATATCAATGAAACTACCAATCATCATAATAAATAGACTTTTAAAAATAATAGGTGCTATAACAAAAGCTTTTGCCTACCCTTTTCATTTTTTGTTTTCTAAAAAAAGATTTACTATCCCTAAACAAAGTGACCCACTCATAAAATCAAACAAAGAACAAAATATACCACGCATCATCTGGCAAACAAACTACTCTAACAGAGTAACTCTCCCAGTTTATCTAAACTACTTAGCTATAAGAGTTTTTGCACCAACTTATGAGTATAGATATATGGGGCATGAAGATAGAGAAGAGTTCATAAAACAAAATACTCCTAAAGAGCTTTATGAAGCGTTTATGCAACTTACAGATGGTGCAGCTCAAGCAGATGTATGGAGACTTTTTACACTGCATCATAGTGGTGGGATATATGGATATAGACGCTCACCTAGTTTGGCCTTTGGAGAGAATCATAGATGCTGAGGATGATGAAGTATTTTTGATAAATAAAAAAGATTATTACACAAACTTTTTTATAGCTAGTAAAAAAGGGCATCCATTACTAAAAAAAGCACTTGAACTTATAACTCAAAACATAGAGCAAAGAAGGCTAGACCTTGGCATCTACGGTATGACTGGCCCACTCGCTCTAAATAAAGCGATAGGTGATTCTGAAGTTAAAAAAGGGTTATACAAATACACTTGCGTCCAAGGGAGTTTCACTAATGAGTACTTTCAGTATATGGATAAACCTCGTGGGAAATGGACGCATGTTAAACAAGAGGATTTATTAAAAAAGGAAAAAGATGCTATTTAACAGCTATGAGTTCATTTTTTTATTTTTACCAATAACCTTTTTTATATATTTCTTTTTACTTAGCAAAAGAGTTATA
>JAFGVR010000204.1 GCA_016937915.1 Campylobacterales bacterium
CTTATGAGACCAGCGCTCTAACCAGCTGAGCTACCTTGACATCTTTTGTTGTTAGGCTGAAATTATATCTTTAAATTCTTAAAATTATATTAAATTTTTAAAAATTTCCAAAATAAAAATCAGTTAGTATAGTTATTTGGTAGTTTGCCTTAAAATCATTCTCTTTTTGAAAACTTACTGCTGGGATGATCTCATAATTAAACCATTTTTTCCAAACATTATGACGCCAACTTAGTTGAGTGGTATAAGAGTTTATACCTGAATAGTTTATGATATTATTATTTGCATCTGTGTATGAATACTCACTATTTCCAGAAAATGATTGTGACATCCCTATGGAGATCTCTTTTTGTGGTTTGTATATATATGTTAGTGCTGCTCCATAATCCATACCATTTTTTTCGCTAGTAGTGCCTCTTGATAGTAAAATCCTAAAAAATCTTTCATTGTCTAGTTTGGTATCAAAATAGATGTATGTATTTTCTTCAAAAACATCATCATATATATTGTATTTAAAAGATTGGTTTGGCTCTATAATCCATCTCTCTAACTCAAATGCTCTTTTAAATCTTACTTTTAAGTAAGGGTCTAACCCTCTAAAAGCTATGGAGTATCTTGATTTTATGGAGTAGTATTCTGGTGATAGATAACTTATCCCTATCCTTGTTTTTGAGTCATTATCGCTATAACTGTCGTTAAATTGTTCTATAGCATCATCGCTTGAGCTTTCTATAAAAAGTTTTAAGTTTTTTTTACTTTTTCTTAAATCCACATAAGCTTTTAGCTTTATCTCATTTTCTATATCACCAATAGTTTGTGCTTTTGAGCTAAATCTTACTTTTACAAAAGATCTATCCGTATCATCTATAAATTTTTCATTTTGATTAAATCTATCTATCTCACTAAACTCTTTTTGTAGTTCAGAACAATTTTCATCATAAGAAGCTTTAGACTCAAACATATTACTAAGTGAATCATCAAGATAACTAGAAAAATTAGAAACAGACTCCGAAGTTAATTTATGGAAACTATCTATGTAAGAGCTATTTTCAGTTTCAACTTTATCATCGGCATATAAAACACAGCTACACAAAACTAAACAAACAATTTTCAAATACATATAAACACCTTTTGATTCTTGTAAAATATAGTATAACCAAAAAATCAAATTTTGACTATCTGATATAGAAAACAACATATAAGTTGAGTATCATTTACTCAAGGTTAAATATTGATTAGATAAAATTCGATTGTTTAAAATTTTTATAAATAGGGAGGTTTATATGAACTTTCAACCATTAGGAAAAAGAGTATTAGTTAAAAGATTGGATGAAGCAAATACTACCGCTTCTGGCATTATCATACCTGATAGTGCTACTGAGAAGCCATCTCAAGGTGAAGTAGTTGCAGTAAGCAGTGAAGTTAGCGAGATAGCAAATGGGGATAAGGTAGTTTTTGGTAAATTTAGTGGAAATGAGATCACACTAAGCGGTGCAAAGTATCTTGTTTTAGATACTGATGATGTTTTTGGAATAATCAAATAATTTTAAGGAGTATATAAAATGGCAAAAGAGATAGTTTTTTCAGATGAAGCTAGAAATAAGTTGGCTCGTGGTGTAGCACAACTTTGTGATGCAGTAAAAGTTACTATGGGGCCAAGAGGGAGAAATGTACTTATCCAAAAAAGTTATGGAAGCCCCGTTATCACAAAAGATGGTGTGTCAGTTGCTAGAGAGATTGAATTAAAAGATAAATTAGAAGATATGGGAGCTCAACTTGTAAAAGAGGTAGCATCTAACACTGCTGATGAAGCAGGTGATGGTACTACTACTGCGACTGTTTTAGCAAATGCAATTTTTTCTGAGGGACTTAGAAATATCACAGCTGGTGCAAATCCTGTAGAAGTAAAACGCGGTATGGACAAAGCTTGTGCGGCTATTTTAGAAAACCTTAAAGCTGCTTCAAAAACTATCAAAGATAAAAATGAGATAGCTCAAGTTGCTACAATCTCTGCAAACAATGACAAAGAGATTGGGAATATGATAGCTGAAGCTATGGAGAAAGTTGGTCAAGATGGTGTTATCACAGTAGAAGAGGCTAAAGGGATCTCTGATGAGCTTGATGTTGTTGAGGGGATGCAGTTTGATCGTGGTTACTTAAGCCCATACTTCATCACAAACACTGAAAAGATGATAGCTGAGATAGACTCTCCATGGATTTTACTAGTAGATAGCAAAATCAATTCTCTAAAAGATTTACTTCCTGTACTTGAACAAGTTCAAAAATCTGGTCGTCCACTTCTAATCATCGCTGAAGATGTAGAGGGTGAAGCTCTTTCAACTTTAGTTGTAAATAAACTTCGTGGTGTGTTAAATATCTCTGCTGTTAAGGCTCCAGGTTTTGGTGATAGAAGAAAAGCTATGCTTCAAGATATAGCTATATTAACTGGTGGAACTGTTATAAGTGAAGAGACTGGTTATACTCTTGAGGGTGCAAATATCCAGATGCTAGGTCAAGCTGCAAGAGTAGTTATAGATAAAGATAACACTGTTATAGTAGATGGTGCAGGTGAAGAGGCTAATGTAAAAGCTAGAATCGCTGAGATAAGAACACTTATGGAAACTACTACAAGTGAATACGACAAAGAAAAATTACAAGAACGCCTTGCAAAACTAGCTGGTGGTGTAGCTGTTATCAAAGTTGGAGCTGCAACTGAGACTGAGATGAAAGAGAAAAAAGATAGAGTTGATGATGCACTATCAGCTACAAAAGCTGCTGTAGAAGAGGGTATCGTTATCGGTGGTGGAGCGGCTCTTGTTCGTGCTGCTGCAAAAGTGAAGATAGATTTAGAAGAGCATGATCAAAAGATAGGTGCTGAGATAATCCTTCGTGCTGTAAAAGCTCCTATGAAACAGATAGCTGCAAATGCAGGATACGATACTGGTGTGGTTGTAAATGCAATCGAGAGTTCAGAAAATGAAAACTTAGGTTTTAACGCTGCTACTGGTGAGTATGTAGATATGTTTGAAGCTGGAATCATAGACCCACTAAAAGTTGAAAGAGTAGCTTTAACAAATGCTACTTCAGTAGCTTCGCTGTTACTTACAACAGAAGCTGCTGTTTTTGAACTTCCAAAAGCTGAAACTCCAGATATGGGCGGAATGCCTCCACAAATGGGGATGCCAGGGATGATGTAATTATTCCTGTTTTGTACAAACCCTTTATTTTAGGGGTTTGTATTAATTTGTATTTCTTCTAAATTTCCTAAATAATATTTTTATATTTTTTTAGATTAATACAAGAAGCTCTTCATCTAATTGTTTAACTTGGCTTGTAACTTCTGAAATGCTTTTGTATTCAAACCCTTTTTTTGTGTAACAAACTACACTTGAGTCTATAGAGTTTAAAAGACCATCTATAGCTTTAGCTACAAATTTATACGCCATTAGTCTATCATATATAGTTGGATTTCCACCCCTTTGGATATGTCCTAAAACTGTAACTCTTGATTCTATCCCTATAGTTTTTTCAAACCACTCAGCTATTTCACTAGACTTTTGTTTTATCCCCTCAGAGACTATAGCTATAAAGTATCCTCTACCATCTTTTATCTCTTGTTTGAATCTATCTTCATAATCTTTTAAATCATATTTTTTTTCAGGTATGAGGCATAGTTCAGACCCAGATGTGAGATGCGATACAAGTGCTAGATATCCACAATCTCTACCCATAGTCTCTACAACAAAAGCTCTTCTAAATGATGAAGCAGTATCACGGATAGCATCTATTGATGTTTTTATGATGTTTAGTGCAGTATCTACACCCAAAGCGTATTCAGTTCCATTTATGTCATTATCTATGGTGGCTGGGATTCCACAAAATTTAATTCCGTGTTCTTGATAAAATATATCTAAACCTCTAAAAGATCCATCACCACCTAGAACAACAAGCATATCAATTCCAAGAGCATCAAGATTATCTTTTGCTATTTGTCTATATTTTGCCTCTTTAAATCTCATACTTCTAGCTGAACCTATAATGGTACCGCCTCTGTTTATGATTCCAGATACATCTTTGTAAGTTACCTCTTTTATGTTGTTATCTATAAGCCCCTCATACCCATGATAAACAAAAAACGGTTTTAAACCTTTTTCTATACTGTATTCAACAAAATGTTTAAGAGCAGGGTTCATCCCTGAAACATCACCACCAGAACAGATGATAGCTATATTTTTCATATCATACTTCCTAATAAATTAAATAGCTGTAGTTTACCATTTTCTAAACTGCTTTTGGCTAAACTTTTGAAATTTTAAAATCGAAATTTAAAGAGAGCATTATGAAAAAAAGAGCTTTAGTAAGTGTTAGTGATAAGAGTGGAGTAGTTGAGTTTTGTAAATCTTTAGTTAAAAATGGCTATGAGATTATCTCAACAGGTGGTACATATAAACTTTTAAAAGAGAGCGGTGTAGCTGCTATTGAGATAGATGAAGTTACAAAGTTTCCTGAGTGTTTTGAAGGGCGTGTTAAAACTTTAAACCCATTTGTTCATGGTGGTATTTTACATCGTCGTGATAAGCAATCACACCTTGACCAAGCTAAAGAGCTTGGTGTTGAGGCTATTGATTTGGTTTGTGTAAATCTTTACCCTTTTAAAGCTACTATCGAGAGAACAGATGATTTTGATGACATCATTGAGAATATCGATATCGGTGGACCAGCTATGGTTAGAAGTGCAGCTAAAAACTTTGACTCTGTTATAATAGTTACTGATGTGAATGATTATGAGCCAATTATCCGTGTTATAGAAGAGGGTACAAATACAGTTGAGTTTAGACGCGATTTGATGATAAAAGCGTACGAGCATACTGCTGCGTATGATAGCATGATAGCAAACTACATGAACAAACGATTTAATAAAGGTTTTGGTTCTAAACAGTTTATCGTTGGTAGTAAAGTTATGGACACTAGATATGGTGAAAATCCTCATCAAGATGGTGCATTGTATGAGTTTGAAAACCATTTTACAAATAATTTCAAAACTCTAAAAGGGGAAGCAAGTTTTAATAATTTAAACGATTTAAGTGGAGCTGTAAAGATAGCATCTGCTTTTGGTGATGAAAATGCAGTATGTATCACAAAACATGGAAATCCATGTGGATTTGCTATAAAAGACACTCTTTTAGAATCTTATACTGAAGCTTTAAAATGTGACCCTGTTTCTGCGTTTGGTGGTGTAGTAGCTGTTAATGGTGTGGTTGATAAAGCTTTAGCAGAGAAGATGAATGAGATTTTCTTAGAGGTTATCATAGCTGGACGCATTACTGAAGAAGCTCAGGAAGTTTTTGCATCTAAAAAAAGGATTAAACTTTTTGAGATGGATGCAGACAAACTGGTACTCTCAAACGATGAAAAAGATTTTAAACATGTAGATGGTGGTTTTGTATATCAAGATGCTGATAAAGTTGGTGAGGATGAAGTTCAAAACTCAAAACTTCAAACGACTCGTGAAGCTACAGAGCAAGAGAAAAAAGATATGGAGATAGCTTATAAGGTAGCATCTCTTACAAAATCTAACTGTGTAGTGTATGTAAAAGATTCAGCAATGGTAGCTGTGGGTATGGGGATGACAAGCCGCGTAGATGCTGCTAGATGTGCACTTAAAAAAGCTGAAGAGATGGGACTTGATGTTACTGGTTCAGCTTTAGCTAGTGAAGCATTTTTTCCATTTCGTGATTCTATAGATGCAGCTGCATCTGCTGGTGTAAAATGTGTAATTGAGCCAGGTGGAAGCATCAGAGATGACGAGGTTATAGAAGCTGCAAATGAGCATGGTATGGCTCTATATTTCTCAGAAATCCGTCACTTTTTACATTAATAAATACAATCAAGGTATGAACCTTGATTGACATCCACTCAACTCTTATGATATAATCCCACTTAGATAAAATTGTAAAATATATAAATTTAGGACAGTACAATGGCAAAATCTTTATATGAAACTTTAGAGATAAATGAAAGTGCTACAGAGAGTGAAATCAAAAAAGCGTATAGAAAATTAGCTCGTCAATATCACCCTGATGTAAATAAATCTCCAGAAGCGGAAGAGAAGTTTAAAGAGATAAACGCAGCTTATGAGATTTTGAGTGATAAACAAAAAAAAGCTCAATACGATGCGTATGGTGACAATATGTTTGGTGGGCAAAATTTTCATGACTTTTCCCGTTCTCAAGGTGGTTCAGTTGATCTTGATGAGATCCTTAGACAGATGTTCTCAGGTGGTGGCTTTGGTGGTGCAAGAGGTGGCTTTGGCGGTTCATCTTTTGGTGGTGGATTTGGTGGGTTTCAAGGAACTTCGTTTGAACAGCAAAAACCAAACTTAGATATTCAAACAAATGTAACTATCCCTTTTAGTGTATCTATTCTTGGTGGTTCCCACTCTGTTTCTGTAAATGGTGAGAGGTTTGATATCAAGATACCAGCTGGTGTAAATATTGGTGAGAAGATGCGTGTAAAAGGTAAAGGTCATGCTCAAGGTGGAGTTGCAGGAGACCTATTTTTAAAGATTACTGTAGCATCTAGTCCAGAATATACTAGAGATGGTGATGATTTGACTAAAACTTTTGATGTTCCACTTTATGCTGCACTTTTTGGTGAAAAAATATCTATAAAAACTTTAGATAAAGAGATAAAACTAAAAGTTCCTCAAAACACTAAAAATGGTCAGTCATTTCGTGTAAAAGAGATGGGTGCTATGAATAGAAAAACAAAAGAGCGTGGAAATCTTTATCTAAAAGCAAATATAGTTCTACCAAATGTAGATGATTTAGATGAAGATTTAGTAAAACTTATGAAAGAAAAACTTCCCCAAAATTAAATATAAAAGGAAAAAGTTATGATGCATCAGTATGACGAACCAGTTTATTTAATAAGTGTAGTAGCAAAAATTTTAGATATCCATCCACAAACCCTTAGACAGTATGAAAGGGAAAACCTTATAATCCCAGCAAGGTCAAATGGACGTATAAGGATGTATTCTCAAAGAGATATAGACAAGATAAGGCTTATACTTCGTTTGACTCGTGAACTTGGTGTAAATCTAGCTGGTGTAGATATTATTCTTAGACTTAAAGATAATGTAGATGATATGGAAGATACTATAGGTGAACTTAGAAATGAGGTTTCTCGTTTAAAAAATGTAGGTTCAGTATCTCCAAATAAAGCTTTGGTGACTAAAAAAAGTATATATGAGATGATAATTTTTGAAAAATAACTACTTTATTTGATAGGATTTTAAATTTATAATTAAACGACATTCTAATTTCAATTTGCTATAATCTAAAATTCTTTTTAAATTAGGATAATTGCGTTATGCAAAATAGTTTAAGAGTGTGTAAGAGATATAAAAACGAGTATTAATAAGTTAGTGTGATTTATGATATTTTAAATATATGTTTAGAAAATCCCTTAAAATAGGGTTTTATA
>JAFGVR010000205.1 GCA_016937915.1 Campylobacterales bacterium
ATGATAATCATAGATACTAAAATCTTAGATGCGGAAAAGTTTGCAGAAAAATTAAGAGAAAGTATCCAAGGTCATAGTTTTAAAACTGTTAATAAAATAACTTGTAGTTTTGGTGTAGTTGAGTGTAGAAAAAACGATAATTTTGATACTATTTTAAAAAGAGTTGACACTATGCTTTATTCTGCTAAAAATAGCGGTAGAAACTGTGTAGTTATGGTTAATTAAATCTAGGAGAATTATTTGAATACAAAAGAGTTGATGCAAAAATATGTACTTCCAACATACGCTAGAGCAGATGTTGAGTTTGTAAGTGGCAATAACGCTACTTTACTAGATGCAAATGGTAAAAAATATATAGACTTTACTTCAGGTATAGGTGTAGCAAGTGTAGGTCATGGCAATAAAAAGATGAATGAGGCTATATGTGAGCAGATAGCAAATATCACACATATATCTAACCTTTACTACATAGCTCCACAAGCAAAAGCTGCTCAGAAAATAGTTGAAGCTAGTGGTTATGATATGCAGTGTTTTTTTGGAAACAGCGGTGCTGAGGCAAATGAGGGTGCTATCAAGATAGCTCGTAAATGGGGCGAGAGAGATGGTCAGATAAAAAGATACAAAATTATCACACTTCAACAATCGTTTCATGGTAGAACTATCACAACTGTAAAAGCTACTGGTCAAGAGTCGATGCATAACTATTTTGGTCCATTTCCTGATGGGTTTGTATATGCAAATGACATCTCTAGCGTTGAAGCACTTTTAGATGATCACACTGCTGCTGTTATGATAGAGCTTGTTCAAGGTGAGGGTGGAGTTCAACCGCAAGATAAAGCTGAAGTTCAAGCTTTAGAGAAACTTCTAAAAGATAGAGGTGTTTTACTCATAGTTGATGAGGTTCAAACTGGAGCTTATAGAACTGGTGAGTTTACAGCTTCACAAGTTTATGAGATAAACCCTGACATCATCACTTTAGCTAAAGGTGTAGGTGGTGGAGTTCCTGTTGGTGTAGTTATGACTTCGCTTAAAGATGTATTTAGTGCAGGGGATCATGGTTCAACTTTTGGTGGGAACTACCTTAGTTGTGCATCTGTTTGTGCAGTTGTAGATACTTTGGATGAGTGTAAAAAAAGTGGTAAGTTAGATGAGACTATAGCTTATTTTAACCAAAAACTTCAATCGTTTTATGAAGCAAATACGCATCTATTTACACAAAAAGTTGGCATCGGTATGATGTGTGGACTTCGTGTTAAAGATGGTGACACTTTGTCAAATATCATAAATAGATCAAGAGAAAATGGTGTGATGGTTTTAAAAGCTGGAAGAAATACACTTAGATTTTTACCACCACTAACTATAACAAAAGAGGAGATCGATGAAGGCTTTAACAACCTTTATAACGCTGTCACTAGCATTTAATATTTTAAATGCTAGTGAATCGCTAGAGGAGTATATCTCTCAAAACAAAAAACAGCAGTTTGAATATGACTTTTCAAAAAATGAAGCTGATGCTTCAAAACTTCGTGACTCTTGGATAGCTCCTATAAATTTGAGTTATACATATTCTAAAAGTAAACCAAACGATTTAGAACAGATAGCCAAAACTACATCTGTATCTATCACTCAACCTATCTTTGCAAGTGGCGGAATCTATTATGGCATCAAGTATGCTGAAGCTTATAGAAAGTATGCTAATTACTCAGTTGAGGTGGCAAAAAGAAAACTTACAAAAGATGCCATAGCACTTCTTATGCAGATAAAACAGATAGATTTAAAAAAAGAAAAACAACTCCTTAGCATCAAAAATGCAGAGATAAATTTAGAGATAAAAAAAGAGCAGTACCTAAATGGGCAACTTGATTCTAGTTTTTTAGATGCAGCTATCATAGAGAGAAACTCTGTTAAATCTGCGTTGTACGATATAGAAGCTTCAAAAGAGAAACTTATATCAAGCTTTAAAGCGATAAGTGACATTGATTATAAAGATGCGTTTGTACCACACCTTTTAGAGTTAGAAAAAAATGATTTTTTAAATAATAATATCTCTTTAAATATGTCAAAAAGTGAAGTTTCAAAAAATGGGTATAACAAAGATGTAGTAGTGGCTAGTTACTTGGCAAGAGTTAGTTTAACTGGCGGATACAACTGGTACGATACGCAGCTAAATAATCAACCATATATCGATGATAGCTATTATAACTATGGTTTTAAAGTTACTATGCCTATAGATATAAATAGTTTTAGAGATGTAGAGAGTTCAAAACTAACTTACCTAAAATCTCAAGTTGCCATAGATGATAAAAAATGGGTTTTGGTATCTATCTATGAGCAGGTGATGCAAAATGTAGAAAACTTCCAAAAAAAGATAACACTTAGTCAAGAGAATAAAGAGCTTTATGAGAAACTTTTAGATGATACTAAAAAGCTTTATGAGGTTGGTTATAAAACTAAGTATGATGTAGAGACCCTTAGCAACTCTTTGGCTATCCAAAAGCTTGATGTAGAGATATTGGAGTTTGATAAACAGTTAGAGTTATTGACATTGTACGAAACATATAAAAGTGAGTGAGATGAAGTTTAGTGAGTATATGGGTGAGTGGCTTTATGGTGAGGATGGTTATTATGCATCTTATAAAACTATAGGTAAGGGTGGTGACTTTTACACCGCAGTTAGTACTAGTAAGTTTTTTGGTGGAACTATTGCTAAACATATCATCTCTTTAGTTGATGATGGGTTTTTAGCAAAGGATGGTGTGGTTTGTGAGATAGGTGCACATCATGGGTACTTTTTAGCAGATATTTGTGAGTTTATCTACACCCTAAGACATGAACTTTTAAAAACTTTGAAGTTTGTTATCATTGAGAGATTTGTAGCACTTCAAGAGTTTCAAAAAAACTATTTTTATGAGAGTTTTGGAGATGCTATACAACTGACACACTATAAATCTCTAAGCGAACTC
>JAFGVR010000206.1 GCA_016937915.1 Campylobacterales bacterium
CTCTCTGATGTCAGCATAAACTTTTGAGAAGTCTTTGTTTTGTGGGTCTATTTGTGAAAATATAAATACACCCATAGAGTGCCAAATAGATATTGCACTGCTAAGGTCTAATTGCTCAGCTTCAAGTTTGTTCATTATGTATGACATTATCTCATCGTGTTTTTTAGCGTCCATTTTATTCTCCTTTCTTTAAAATCAAAGTTGTTGACTTTGTAAAATCAAAATACTTCTTAGCTACCTCTTGAACTTTAGCTGGTGTTATCTTTGCCAAATCATCTTGGTATGTTTTTAGCGGAGTTATATCTCCACGAACTAAATAACTTCCATAAAGGTTTGCAACGGAGCTTGAACTCTCTAGTGAGTAGATAAAGTCGGCTTTTGTGTTTATCTTCACTTTTTCAAGCTCAGATGCATCTACCATCTCATCTTTTAACATCTCTATCTGTTTTATCAGTTCAGCTTCAACCTCTTCAGCTTTTACATTAGGGTTACAAGATGCCAAAAATATAAATAGCCCTGGGTCGATATTTTCCATATTGTAAGCATATACTTGGTTTACAAGGCGTTTTTTATCAACTAGCTCTTTGTAAAGTCTTGAGCTTTTTCCAGAGTAGAGTATCTCTGAGATGGCACTTAGAGTTACTTGGTCTTTGTCTAAAAAGTTTGGTATGTGAAAAGTGATAGCTAGCATCTCAACTTCGCTATCTTTGTGGATGGTTACCCTTTTTGCACCATCTTGTACAGGTTCGATAAATTTTACTTTTGGAACCTCCACTTTGTTTTCTATGTTTTCAAATTTCTCTTTTGCTGCTTCAAAAACATCTTTGGCTTTTACATCACCAGTCACTATGAGGATAGCGTTGTTTGGTTGATAGTAAGTTGAGTGAAAATCTCTTATGTCATCTATAGTCCATGTTTGGATGTCGTTCATAAACCCTATCGGTGTCCAGTGGTATGGGTGGTAAACATAGGCGTTGTTAAACATTTTGAAGTATAGATACCCAAGTGGTGAGTTATCAGTCCTCCAGCGTCTCTCCTCAGCTACAACATCACGCTCAGGCTGGAACTCATCATCTTTTAGGTTTAGATTTTGCATAAGTTCAGCGTAAAGGTCAAGTGATTTTTCTAGGTTTTGAGTAGATGATTTTATGTAGTAGTGGGTGTAGTCAAACCCAGTAGATGCATTATTTACACCCCCTATGCTTTTCACCTCTTTGTCAAACTCACCAGCTTTTAGGTTTTTTGTAGATTTGAAGTTCATGTGTTCTAGCATGTGAGCTATCCCAGTTTTACCCATCACCTCATTTCTGCTTCCCACTTTGTAAAAGATGTCAGTTGAGATAACATTTGTCTCATTTTCAAGTGGTATCACCACAACTTCAAGACCATTTTTTAGTGTAGTAGTCTCATAATCAGGGATGATCGATGGCATATCTATTTTTTCTATTTTTGACATATTGTATCCGTTATCTTTATTTTTAATCGCAGGTTTGTACTCTATAAATGAAGCATCCGCTAACAAGATAGCAGATGCCAAAATCAAACTACCAAATAGTTTCATTATTTTCTATCTGCACCGATAGCTTCAGTTATGTTGCTATAACCATCAGCTTTTATAAGCTCTATAAGCTCTTTGTTTATGTTCATTATCATATCTGGTCCATGAAACACAAGTCCGCTATATATCTGAACAAGAGATGCTCCAGCTTTTATGCGTCTGTAAGCCTCTGCTGCACTATCTATCCCACCAACAGATATAAGTACAGTTTTTCCATAAAGCTCTTTTGCAATAGCTTCAAATATCTCAAAACTCTTCTCTTTTAAAACAGCACCACTTAGTCCACCTATATCTTTTGGCTCTTTTACAAGTGAGTAGTCTATGGTTGTGTTTGTAGCGATGATGCCATCTGCCCCTTTTTCAACCGCTAGTTTTGTAAGTGCGATTGCATCCTCTTTGCTCATGTCAGGTGCTATTTTTAGAAGCATAGGTTTATCTGTTAAAGCTTTTGCTTCTCTAAATAGGTTAGTGATAAACTCCTCATTTTGAAGATCACGAAGCCCAGGGGTGTTTGGTGAAGAGATGTTTATGATGAGATAATCCCCCAAATGTGCAAGCCCTTTTATAAGGGTAGTGTAGTCGTTTATAGCCTCTTTTTCAGGTGTTACTTTATTTTTACCTATATTTACACCAATTGGTGTTGTAAAAGGGTAACGCTCTTTTAGCCTTTTTTGAACCTTTAGCATCCCTTCATTGTTAAACCCCATAGCGTTTTGGAGTGATTCCTCCTCTATGTGTCTAAACATTCTAGGTTTTGGGTTACCAGGTTGTGGTTTTGGTGTAACAGTACCTATCTCAGTGTAACCAAATCCAAGGATCTGCATCCCTCTAATCATAGTTGCATTTTTATCAAATCCTGCACCAAGACCTACAGGGTTGTAAAATGTACGCCCAAAAATCTCTTGAGTTAAAACATCATCAGCGATGAAGTGAGACTTTAAAAATGGGTTGAATGGAAGTTGGCAGATGTTAGGAAGTCTAAGGACACATTCTGCTAGGTGGTGAGCATTTTCAGGCTCTAACTTAAATAGTAAAGGTTTTAAAGAGTTATAGTATGACATGATTTTCCCGCTACAAAAATTTTGAGTAATTATACAAAAATTAAGGTAAAGGGAAGGTGAGGACGATAAATTTAAAATTTATCTATCAAGTAGATTTGATTATAAACTTAGCAGTAAGTGGCAGGTGGTCTGAGAAACCTTTTCCTTTGTGTTTTCTGACTCTATCTTTTGTCATTTTCCAGTTGTATATATATTTTTTCTTATAAAATAGATAGTCAAATTTTACGCTATGAAGTGAGTTTTCTTTATAAAACATCCCATCTTTTTTTAGTAGAGGTTGAGATACTATGATGTTATCTAGTGCATCTTTTCTCCCTTTGTAGATTAGAGTATATCTATCTTCAGCATCTTCGTCATACCAAAGGTTATAGAGTGCTTCTTCATCATATTTTACTTTAGATGCTTTATCTGTTTGTTTTATAGTGCTTAAGATATGGTTTATCCCAGTGTATCCGTTGGTATCGTTTAGTTTTTTACTTCTTTGGAACTTTATATACTCCTCATAGTCTGAGTTAAAATCACCTACAAGGATGATGTTTTTATCTCTTCCTATCTCATCTATCCTGTTTTTTAACACTTTAGCAGAGCGTATCCTCATACTCTCAGGGCCGCTTTTAGCTTTCCAGTGGTTGTTAAAGAGATAAAATATTTCGTTATCTATCTTAAATTTTATCTCTTGGATATTTCTAAATTGTGGTGATTGAGTAATTGAGATCTCTTTTGAGTAGAGAAATGGATATTTGCTCAAAATTGCTTGAGTTACAG
>JAFGVR010000207.1 GCA_016937915.1 Campylobacterales bacterium
ATCCATATACAATCCTATTTAACACTATCTACTAAATTTCCTATGATAAGACTCCATCCATCTATAAGTACAAAAACAAGTATCTTAAATGGGAGTGAAATCATAGCAGGTGGTAGCATCATCATACCCATAGACATAAGTATCGATGCTACTACCATATCAATTACCAAAAATGGTAAAAACAATAAAAAACCTATCTCAAAAGCTGTTTTTAGCTCACTTATAACAAAAGCAGGTATAACTATAGAGAGTGGTACATCTGCTACACTTTGAGGATTTTCCATCTTTCTTATCCTAAAAAAAAGTGCTAAATCTTTCTCTCTAGTGTTTCTTATCATAAAATTTTTGAAAGGTAAAGCAGTTTTTTCAAAAGCCTCTTCGTAACCTATCTGTTCCTCTATATAAGGCTTAATACCATTTTCATAGGCTTTAGTACCAATTGGTTCCATAATAAAAAATGTAAGTACCATAGCAAGCATCACAAGTATCTGTGTGGGTGGTACTTGTTGTGTCCCCATAGCTTGACGCAAAAAACCAAACACAATTATGAAGCGAGTAAATGTTGTCATCACAAGCACCATAGATGGTGCTAAGAAAAGAAGTGTTAAAACGACTAAAACATTAAGGGAACTTACAAGTTGTTGTGGGGTATTTGGAGCAGATAATTCAAAATTCATAGTTGGTATTTGAACATTTTCAGCTCCAAAAAGAGCTGAAGTGATAAAAAGAAAAATGGCTATCCTAATCATTGAGGAGCAGCCACCTTATCTAAAACAGATTGTTTAACTTTAGCTTCATCCTCAGACTTTTTACCTATAAAGTGAAGCTCAACACGACGATTTTTTTCTCTTCCACTCTCAGTAGCATTTGTAGCTACTGGTCTGTATTCTCCACATCCCGTTGCACTTATTCTTGTTGGATCTACACCATCTAAGAGTAACTCTTGTAAAACAGATATTGCTCTAGCAGATGAGAGTTCCCAATTATCTTTAAATGGAGAAGTTTTTCCAGAACCTATATTGTCAGTATGACCTTGAACATTCACCTCTATATCATTTGGCATCTCACCAATTATAAGAGCTATTCTTTTTAAAAACAAAAGTGCATCATCATTTTCTATAACTGCACTACCTGGTTTAAACAAAAGTGAAGATGGAAGTTCTATGATAAATCCCTCTACAGCTTCCTCAACAGATATAGTCGGACCATGCCCTTTTTCCATCATCTCATTAGCATCTATTGTAGCTTGAGTAATTCTATTTACAGTCTCAGCAGTTTCACTTTGTGCTTCAATAGGGGTAGCATTCATACGCCTCTCCATTGAGACCTCTGTTTGTGTACTACCCTCTAAAACACTCATAGCACCTGATAGGGAACCTATAGCCTCAGATATCTTTTTAGCATCCATTGTACTCATAGATAAAAGTAAAACGAAAAAGCAAAGCAAAAGAGACATAAGATCCCCAAATGCTGCTAGCCAAGCTGGTAAACACTCCTCACAATCAGGACATTTATTTTTTCCCATAACTACCTAACTACTCAAACTGACTAACGCGTTGAGCTGGTGGAAGATATACTAAAAGCTTAGCTTCCAAAACTCTTGGAGAATCTCCACTTTGAATCGACATAATCCCAGTTAAAATCATCTCTTTAACTATGTTTTCTTCATCGTTTCTAATATTTAAAATATTTGATATAGGAGCTCCAAATATATTACCAATCATAGCTCCATACATGGTAGTAAGAAGTGCAACTGCCATAGATGGACCAATCGCAGCAGGATCTGCCATATTCAGAAGCATGGCAACTAGACCAATAAGCGTACCAATCATACCCATAGCTCCAGCAAGTCCAGCCCACTGATTAAAAATCGCAGAATGCACTTTATGCCTATTGCTAGTTTGTTCTATATCAATCTCCAAAAGATCCCTAATAGTATCAGGTTCATTTCCATCTATAGCCATAGAAAGACCTTTTTTCAAGAAAACATTTTCTTCGTTATTTACATCACCCTCTAGTGCAAGTATCCCGTCTTTTCTTGCTTTTGTAGCAAATTCAACAAGTTTTTTTATAAGCTCAGCAACATCTGTTTGAGGTGGTTTTATAGCTATCATAAAGATCTTAGTAAATTGCTTCATTTGCTCAGGTTTAAATGAAACCATAAGTGCACCTATACTACCACCAATAACGATAAGTACAGATGGGATATCTATATATGGCCCGATACCAACACCCATAGCCATAGCACCAAATAAAAGTGCAAGAATCAAAACTAAACCAATGACCGTACCTAAATCCATTAAATAACCCTAACTAATACAAAAAATAATTCGCTTATGATACCACAAGTTTGCTATAATTTCAAAACTTCATTTTAAGGTGATAAATAATGACAAAAAACAACGATATAAGCATAGTGATATTAGCTGCAGGCAAAGGTAGCCGTATGAAATCTAACAAGGCAAAAGTATTACATAACCTTTGTGGAAAACCTATGTTGTATCATGTTATAAAATCGTCTCAAGAGATATCTGACGATATAAATGTTGTTGTAGCACATCAAAAAGATGCTGTAATAACAGAGATGAATAAATATTTTAATAATATAAATTTTGTAATCCAAGATGCCGACAATTTTCCAGGAACTGGTGGAGCTATGAAAAATGTATCTCCAAAAAACAATACTGTATTAATTTTAAATGGTGATATGCCATTGATAACATCTGATTCTATAAAAGCTTTTTTAAATATAGAGAGTGAGATTATAATGTCTATATTTGATTTGACAAATCCAGATGGTTATGGAAGAGTGATTATTGAAAATGGTGAAGTTCAAAAGATAGTTGAACAAAAAGATGCTACAAAAGATGAATTATCTGTTTCAACTGTAAACGCTGGAGTTTATGCTTTTTCAAAAAAAACACTTCAAAAATATATCCCTTTACTAGATAATAACAATGCACAAAAAGAGTATTATTTAACAGATGTAATCTCTATGGCAAAAAATGACAACCTAAAGATAGTACCACTTTTAGTTGATGAAAATAACTTTAAAGGTGTTAATTCTAAAAAAGATTTAAGTGAAGCTGAAGTGATAATGCAAGATAGAATAAAAGACAAATGGATGCAAAATGGTGTAATCATGCAACTTCCATCAACTATCTATATAGAAGAAAGTGTTACTTTTGAGGGTGAATGTTTAATAGAGAATAATGTTAGAATTACTGGCAATACAATAATCAAAAACTCTCATATCAAATCTTCAAGTGTAGTTGAAGATTCCAACATAATAGATTCTGATATAGGGCCGATGGCACATATAAGACCTTCAAGCATCATCAAAGATACTCATATCGGTAACTTTGTGGAGGTTAAAAAAGGTATTTTAAATGGTGTAAAAGCTGGGCATCTTAGTTATCTTGGTGATTGTGAAATAGATAATGGAACTAATGTTGGAGCTGGGACTATAACTTGCAACTATGATGGAATAAAAAAATACAAGACTACAATCGGGAAAAATGTTTTCATAGGGAGTGACACTCAACTAGTAGCTCCAGTAACTATAGAAGATGATGTTATGATAGCAGCTGGAACAACGATAACAAGCGGTACTGTTAGAAAGGGTTCTCTTGCGATTAGCAGAACTAAGTTACGAACTATAAAAGATTTTTATTATAAATTTTTTGGAAAACAAAATGGGTAATACCCATTTTGAATCAAACTAATCAATAAAGATTAATGATCTCCCCATAAATCTCCTCTTTATCATAAAGAGATGATGAATTTTTTATAACACTTACCTTATTTGGATCAAAAAGAATATATCCAACTTTAGCATTAATTATTTTTGCAGGGTTTATTGAAGTTAGTTCAATCAACTTTTCCATATTGATTAAACCAGTTTTTACAAGCTTTGTATAATAAAGTGGAAGAGCTTCTGCTAGAGACTCACATCCATAAGCTGCATCATAAAATGCAGTATCTTTATTTACAACCGAATTTGGCTGATGAAGAGTTGTTAAAATATCTATACTTCCATCTTTAAGAGCCTCTTTTAAAAGTTCAACATCATTTTTAGATGCAAGTGGTGGATCAAGCTTAGCTATAGTATTAAAATTCATACAAGATTCATCAGAATTAATTAAATGATGTAGTGAAACTTCACAACTAACCTCTACCCCTTCCATTTTTGCTTGATTTATGAGGGTTATTGAACGAGGTGATGCTATTGATTTAAAAAGTATTTTGATTTTAAAATGCCTTGCTATCTCTATCATACGAGAGACATGTACAACTTCACTAATATCAGGTATCCCAGCAAGACCTAAACGACTACTTATATCACCATCTAACATAACACCACTATTTTTAAGTGAGTTATCCTCAGCCTTACAAAAAAGTGTACTATCATACATCTTTACATATTCAGCTATTTTTATAGCCACATTGTTTTTAGCTATTGTACTCATATATGGAGCTATTGCACCTTTTTTAAGCATTATGGCTATATTGCTCAAACTTCCATCATTTTGAAGTGCATTTAGCATCAAATCAACTTTTGCACCAGCAGCTTCTCTTGAACCATTTTGTGCAAATTCCAATTTACTCTCATCATCTATAGCAGGAGAACAATCAGCATTTAAAACTATATGTCCAACTCCCCCTTTTTTTGCAATATCAGAAATTTTTTTTATATTTTTAG
>JAFGVR010000208.1 GCA_016937915.1 Campylobacterales bacterium
GTTTGCATAACTTCTTGCTCGCTTACTTTTACATTTTCAGCTTGAGCTAGTTGATCTATGATAAATGTAGCTTTTACACTTTTCTCTGCATCTTCACGGAAAGTGTTACGGAACTCTTCTAGTTTGTCTGCGTTTTCACGAAGCTCTTTTATCTCATCTTCACTTAGAGATGCTGCTTTTTTGTTTACAGCCATATCTATCTCTTGATCAACTACAAACTCAGGAAGATCAAAGTTAATCTCATTTACATAAGTTTCAAGTAGAGCTGGTTTTAGATCTTCGTTATAAAGTTTTGAAAGTTTTTCATTTTCAATTACCTCTTTAACTTGAGTTTTTAGACTCTCTAGAGATGCATCTTCTTGGTTACCTAAAAGTTTTTTAGCTAAATCATCGTTAATCTCAACAGCTGCTTTTGCTTTGATACTATTTACAGTTACTTTAAATACAGACTCTTTACCTGCTAAATCTTTTGCTTGGTACTCAGCTGGGAAAGTAACTTTAACCTCTACATCATCACCTTTTTTAGCACCAACTAGTTGATCTTCAAAACCTGGGATGAATTGACCTGAGCCTAAAGTTAGGTCAAAGTTTTCAGCTTTTCCACCAGCAAAAGCCTCACCATCAACAAAACCTTCAAAGTTTATGTTCGCTATATCACCACTTACTAAAGCACGATCCTCTCCAACTTCTACTAATTCAGCTTGATTTTCAGCTATCTTAGTTATTCTCTCTTCAACTTCAGCATCACTTACTTCAGGCTTAGCAAAATCTTTTACTAAAGATGCATAATCACCAAGATCTATAGAAGGTCTCATAGCTATTTTAACAGTCACATCGATTTTATCATCTGATTTATCAAACTTAACGATATTTGGCTCACCGATAATTGAACTATTCTCAATTTTCATCTCATCTAAACCTGTGCTTAAAACAGCTCTTAACGCTTCTGCTTCAGCATCTTGAACTATCTTATCACCGTATTGTTTTTTAATGATAGCTGCTGGAACCTTACCTTTACGAAAACCTTGAACATTAGCAGTTTTGCTTAATTGTTTAACTATTTTTTCTACATTTGCATCTATAACTTTTTTTGATATAGTAGCTTCTATCTCAGCGTTAGCACCATTGATTTTGTTTGATTTGATTTCCATCAATTTCCTTTTTCAAATATATGTTTAGTTTTATAAAACTATAATTTTTGGCAATGTTACCCTAAATCTGCTTTTAATTAGCTTTTACAAAGCTTTGGTTTGAAGTTCAAAATAAGTATCCAAACCACCGCTACATCTATCATAACATCTGCAAAATTAAACACCGCAAAATCAAATCCACAGTGCCAATAAACCATATCAACAACTCCGCCATGGATAAACCTGTCGTATATGTTTGATACCGCACCACCAAGCATAAGACCAGCTGGAAAGGCGAAGCAAAGTTTTTTGAGATACAAAATATAACTAAATATACCTAAAACCATAATTAGTTGAATATATTTAAGCCACTCATCTAAAAATGCAAACATCGAAAATGCTACACCCTTGTTGTAAACAAGTATAAAATCGATGCACTCTGTGTAGTATCTAAACCCCTCCACAAAAAGAGTTTTTATATTTTGATCTATGATGAAAACACCAGTTAATGCAAAGAGGAGGATAAGATTTAGTTTTACTAGATGCTTATCCATTTAACTCTTTTTTAAAAAACTCTATAAGTTTTTCCATATTTGTATCTATCTGTTTTGCATCTTTACACTCTAAAAGAACTCTTAGTTTGTTTTCAGTTCCAGAATATCTGATAAGGTGGCGGATATCTTGTGTATCTAACTCTTTTAGTTTTTCATCTAAAAATGGTATCTCATCTAAAGGTTTTTTCACATCTACTTTTATATTTACAAGTTTTTGAGGATAAAGTGAAAATGGGCGTAAAACTTTTGAAGCTTTTGATTTTTTGTCTATAAGCAGTGCTAAAGTTTGAAGAGCAGATGCTAATCCATCACCAGTTTTTGCAAAATCGCTCATTATGATGTGACCACTTTGCTCACCACCAAAATTTATCCCCTCTTTTTTCATAACCTCTAAAACATGTTTATCACCAACATCTGAGCGGAAAAGTTTTAGTTTTTTAGATTTCATAAAATCTTCTAAACCTTGGTTACTCATAACAGTTGAAACGATTCCATCCCCTTTTAGCATCCCTTTTGAAGCTAGATACTCACCTAAAGCTCCTAAAAGCTGATCACCATCGACAACTTCCCCATTTTCATCAACTACTACAAGTCTGTCTGCATCGCCATCAAGTGCTATCCCTATATCTGCTCTGTATTTTCTTACATTTTCACAAAGCTCTTTTGTGTGTAAAGCTCCACACCCCTCATTGATATTAAATCCATCAGGCTTATCGTGTAAAACTATCACCTCTGCACCAAGCTCCTCTAAAACAGTTGGTCCCACTTTGTATCCAGCTCCATTTGCAGTATCTAAAACGATTCTCATCCCACTTAGCGTCATCTCTTTTGGAAAAGAGTTTTTAAGTTGAATGATATATCTACCTATTACATCATCTATCCTTTTTGCTTTTCCAATCTTTTTAGCTGTAACTTGAGCATCTTTTATAAGTTCATCGTTTGCAAATATCTCCTCTATCTTTGCTTCGACATCAGTTGAGAATTTATCACCATGACAATCAAAAAATTTGATACCATTATCTTCGTAAGAGTTGTGAGATGCACTTATCATGATCCCAGCATCGCATCTCATGTTTTCTGTAATAAAAGCAATTGCAGGTGTTGGCATAGGGCCGATCTCAATTACATCATACCCAATAGCAGTTAGCCCTGAAACGATAGCACTCTCTATCATATAACCACTTCTTCTCGTATCTTTACCGATTAAAATTTTATTAGTTTTTGATTTTTGTTTAAAATAAATACCAGCTGCCATAGCTACACGCATAGCAAGTTCTGCTGTTAAAAAAGACCCAGCTTCCCCTCTAACGCCATCTGTTCCAAATAATTTCATAATATTTTTCCTACATAATTAAGCTTATCAGTCTATTTTAACATAAAAATATTCTCCTTTAACTTAACTTTAATCATCTTTAAGCTAGAATTGCGGACTTAAATTTTATGAGAAGGACTCATTAATGGCAAATCACAAGTCATCTGTTAAGAGAATTCGCCAAACGATAGTTAAAGCTGAACGCAATCGTTTCTACAGAACTCGTCTTAAAAACATAGTAAAGGATGTTAACACTGCAATCGCAACTGGTAACAAAGAAGAAGCTACTGTAGCATTTAAAGTAGCTAATAAACAACTACACAAATTTGTAAGCAAAGGTATCTTAAAAAAAGAGACTGCTGCTAGAAAAGTAAGCCGCTTAAACAAAGCACTTAACGCACTGTAAGGCTAACATCTATGTTGGCAGATAAACTAAAACCGTTTATCAACCGCTATAACGAACTTAGCAACTTGCTAAGTTCACCTGATATCACTTCTGACATCAAAAGGATGACAGAACTCTCAAAAGAACAATCAAACCTTTCACCTATAGTTGAAAAAGCAAATGAATATAACACACTTTTAGCTGAGATAGCAGACTCAAAAGAGATGCTTTATGATCCTGAAATGGCAGAGATGGCAAAAGAGGAGTTAAAAGAGCTTGAACCTAGAAAACCACAGATAGAAGATGAGATAAAGATGCTTCTTCTTCCAAAAGATCCAAATGATGATAGAAACATCATCCTTGAGATGCGTGCTGGAACTGGTGGTGATGAGGCTGCTATATTTGTTGGAAATCTTTTTGATGCATACACTCGTTATGCAGATCTTAGAGATTGGAAGATTGAACTTATATCTACATCGGTTTCAGAGGCTGGTGGATATAAGGAGATAACTGCACTCATCAAAGGTGATCAGGTATATAGTAGATTGAAATACGAGGGTGGAACTCACAGAGTTCAGCGTGTCCCAGCGACTGAGTCTCAGGGGCGTGTACACACATCAGCTATTACAGTAGCTATTATGGCTGAGGTTGATGATGTTGAGATAACTATCGCAGATAAAGATCTAAAGATCGATGTTATGCGTTCATCTGGTTGTGGAGGGCAGTCTGTAAATACTACAGACTCCGCTGTTCGTATCACCCACTTACCAACTGGTATAGTGGTGACAAACCAAGATCAAAAATCTCAACACAAAAACAAAGACAAAGCTATGAAAGTTCTAAAAGCTAGACTTTATGAACTTGAGATGAATGCAAAACAATCTGAAAATGCGGCTGAGAGAGCTGCACAGGTTGGAACAGGTGATAGAAGTGGTAGAATTAGAACTTACAACTATCCTCAAAACCGTATAAGTGATCACAGAATCAACTTAACACTTTACAGACTACAAGAGATTATGGGTGGTGGACTTTTCGATGAGATAATCGAACCACTTATCGCAGATACACAAGCAAAAATAGTTGAAGCAGCTGGGTTATAGTACCCACTGTTTTAATTTTTATTCATTTATATTAACAAAAAACTGAAAACCGTTTCTCTCAAATAAAAGTGATGTTTTAGTTTTGAAACTTCCAAGATGCTCTGATAGATCATCATCATTTTTCACTATCTCAGAGTTTACTTTTACAAGTCTATCACCAACTTTTAAACCATACTTCTCATACTCTTTTGATACCCCAATCAACTCCAAATCTTTACTAAAATAAAGTCCGATGCTCTCTAAAAAAGTATCGCTCAAAACTCCACCACCAACTCTCTCATAGGTTGTAACTTCAAACTCTAAATTTTTCCCATCCCTTTTAACTTTTACCTTATGTTTACTCCCAACTTTTGCAAACAAAAGATTACGCATAAAACTCGCACCATCTTTTACACTTTTACCATCAAAAGAGATAATCTCATCACCCACTAAAAAAGGGTTATTTTTTATGTATGGGTTTACTCTAGAAACTATTACACCTTTTGCAGATGCATCTAGACGGATCCCTATATCTGAGTATCTAATATCATCACTTTTTATAAATCTATCTATATACTCTTTTTCTATCACACCATCTTGTGTAACTATCCCCTCTAAGGCACAACATGAGTTAACAAGTACTTTTGGAGTAGTAAAGTTTTGCGTAAATTTTGCAAGGTGGTTTAACCCAATTTGAGGTGATAAAACTTCCCCCTCTTTTGCATCATCTTTGCTTATGGCTGCACAACCTGATGATAAAAAGTAGTTTATCCTAAAAGGAAATTCAAAATAGGTTTTACTCTCAACAAGGTAGAGTTCTAAAAACTTGTCATATTTTAAAATTTTCTCATTTGGTTTTTGTTGTGAATAGATTAAAGTTTTTGTTTTTGTAATTGGGATTTGAATAGTTTCGTTAGTGATTGAATTTGAGTCAATAAGTTTTTGTTGGCAAGACCCATACCCACCTTTACAAGCATATGAGGTAAAAAAGAGAAGATGCAAAAGAGCAAAGAGGCGAAACACCTATCTTGCTCCACCAAACGGGTTCATCCCACCAAGGCCACCAAGCATACCCATAGCACTACTTTGCTGGTTTTGTTGAACCATTTTACTTGCATCGTTTAATGCACCGATAAGTAAAATCTGTAGAGATTCTTTGTCATCCATAAGTGAATCATCTATATTTAGATCTATAACTTCACCTTTTCCATTAACCTGAACCTCTACCATTCCACCACCACTTTTTACAGTGAAAGTTTTAGCTTCAAGTTCTGCTTGAAGTTTTTTTGCACTCTCTTGCATCCCTTCTAGCATCTTGCCCATCTCACCCATGTTTCCAAACATTAGATTTTATCCATTATCTCAACTATGTCGTTGTTATCATCAACTAAAACAACATGAGGTTTGTAAGTCTCTAACTCTTTTTCATCATAAGTAGCATAAGCTACTACGATTATCTTATCGCCTGGTTGAACTCTTCTAGCTGCTGCACCATTTAAACACATATCGCGTTTACCACGCTCACCTAAAATGATATAAGTTGAAAATCTCTCACCATTGTTGATGTTAAGTATCTCAACTTTTTGTCCAACTCTCATCTTTGAAGCTTCTAAAAGCTCCTCATCTATAGTGATAGAACCCACATAGTTAAGGTTAGCATCTGTAACTGTAGCACGGTGTATCTTACTGTAAAACATCTCTATTTGCATATACTCTTACATCCCCATCTGTTTTTTCATATCTGCAGGTGATATAGGCTCATCCCATACATCTTTGTTTATAACATACTCTTCTACAACATTTCCACCGATGATATGCTCTTTTACGATGCGATCAATCTTCTCTTTTGTAAGTCTTGTGTACATAGTGTGACCTGGCTCAACTAAGATAACTGGACCCTCTGAACATCTGTTTAAACAAGATGTGCGGATCGGCTGAACTGTAGCCATGATACCCTCACGCATAAGAGTAGATGCAAGATGTTGAAATATATCTTGCGTTTGTGCATTTACACACGATGGCTTTGGCATACCTGGAGGAGCTGATTGCTCACACTTAAATATATAATATGCTGGTTGAGGGATTCCCATAATCAAGTTTCCTTTGCATTCGTTTTTTTAATTTTTCGGAATTATATCCAAATTAGAGTCCATTTTCCTTTAAGCAAAATATTAGTTTAATAATCTAATAGTGCAGAGACCCTCTGAGCTGACAACTCTTTTTGGTGTGCAAACGCTATCATCGAAGCTTCAAGCATCACATCATTTTGTTGGTACTTCATCGCAGCATCTGCTATGTCGGTATCACTCATCTCACTTTTTGCAGCCGATTTTTGTGTAATACCACTCATCATATTGTCCAAAGTACTTCTTAGATTGTTTTGAAAAGAGCCAACTTCACTGCTGTTTTGTTGTATCTGTTTTACAAACTTATCTATGCTATCTTGAGAATCTATACTAACACCATCTGTACTCATATTTGAAAGTGTAACAGATGCTTCACTTCTGCCAAATGAGAAACTCATCTCACCACCAAAAACAGATTTGCCATTAAATGTAGCTGAACTAAAACTAGCCTCTATACTTTGCATAGTTGAGCTAAACTCAGCTCTAAGTGCACTTTGCTGATCACTATTTAGTGCAGCGTTGTTTGATGCAACACTTAGTTCTTGAAGGTGTGAACCCATTTTACTAGCCTGAGTTAACGCACCATCGGCGATTTGCATCATAGACCCAGCCATATTTACATTTTTTACACCCTGTATATCACTAGATATATCAGACATCAAAGCTCCAGCTATCATCGAGAGTGCTGCATCACCTATTTTATCTTTTTCACCTGTTGATATCTCATTTAAGGCTTTTGTTTGTTCATCTTTTTTTTGTGCAATGTTATTTAAAACATTTGTATTAAAACCTACTTGCATCTCATCCTCCTTGATGACTCTATATTATGGTATTATCGCACAAATAGTTTAAATTTATTTATAATTTTTGAATTAGTGTTTATTCAAGAGCTCACTAAACTCATCACTTTTTAAAGGTTTACTTTTATAATAACCTTGGTAGTAGTCGCATCCATTTTCTTTTAAGAATTTTAGTTGTTCTTTATTTTCAACACCTTCAGCTAATACTTGAAAACCAAGTGCTTTCCCCATATCTATGATAGCTTTTGTTATCGCTATATCATCTTTTTCAAAAGGGATATCATCTATAAAACTTTTATCTATCTTTAAAACATCAATAGGAAATCTTTTTAGATACGCAAGTGATGAATACCCTGTTCCAAAATCATCAATAGCTAGCCTAACCCCTTTAGCTCTAAGCTCATGTAGTTTTCAAACAGCTTCCTCTTCGCGTTGCATAACAGCACTCTCAGTTATCTCAATCTCTAGTTTTGAAGCTTCAAAACCACTTTTATTTAAACTAGCATCTATTATAGAACTAAGGTCTTGATAACGCATCTGATTTGCCGAAACATTAACTGCTACTGTTACTCTATGTCCAGCTTCTAACCATTTTTTACCTTTGTTACAAGCTTCTTCTATAACCCATTCACCTATTTGGTTTATTATACCACTCTCTTCAGCTACTGGTATAAACTCATTTGGTGGGATATAACTTCCATCACTTTTTTTTAGTCTAATAAGTGCTTCACATCCAGTTATTTTATTTGTAGCAATGTGGATTTGTGGTTGGTAATGTAGTTCAAAATAACCATTTTTTAGAGCTTCTCTTAGAAGATTTTCTTTTTCTATTTTTTGTTTTGATTCATTTGTCATCTCATAAGAGTAATATCTATAACTCCCTTTTTGTTCTATTTTTGCTCTATAAAGGGCACTATCAGCAAATTGTATAAGCTCCTCAACATTTTTTGCATCTTGTGGATACATAGATATACCAGCAGTCGTAGATAGATGAATGTCAACACCGTTTGAGAGTCTATATCTTGAAGATATATGATTTATGATTTTATTAGTTACAAATGATGCATTTTCTGTATTTGTTATATTCTTTAAAATTATGGCAAATTCATCTCCACCAAGTCTTGCTATAACATCATTTTGCTTTGTTATTTTTTTAAGTCTATTTGTTATGGTTTGTAAAAGCTCATCTCCGATGCTATGCCCATAGCTATCGTTTATCTCTTTAAACCTATCTAAGTCTAACAATACAACAGCAGATATATCTGATGATTTGATTGTTTCATCTATAGAATTTTGTAATAACTCTCTAAATAAGTTTCTATTTGGTAAATGTGTTAATTGGTCATAATTTAAAAGGTGTTTGAGTTTTCTCTCTTGGTCTGTTTTATCCTCTATTTTTTTTATAAGGTATTCAAAATATGTACCATTCATAGATTTTAATATATCGTGCCTTGTGATGGAACCTAAAAGATTATTTTTTTCATCTACTACTAGTAATTGATGAACACCATGAAGACTCATAGTTTTTGTAGCTTTTTGAAGGGGTGTGTCATTTTTTATAAATAATATATCTCTAGAGTAGATGCTAGCTAACTCTTTTATTTTATTTGCTTTTTTATAGTTTGTTGTTATATCGTATTCATCTATAATTCCAGCTGCTTTTTTATCTTTTATCACAACTGCAAATGTAGTGTTATTTTTAGATAACAGTAGCGATACTTGAGATAGTGTCATCTCCTCATCTATACTCAATATAACATCACTCATAGCATTGGAGACATCTTTTAGTTGTGAATTTTCTTCAAATCCCATCTGTCTTAGAAAATCCCCCTCACTAACAACTCCTAGAAACTCCTCATTGTCATTTACAACTATTATATGTCTAAAACCTTTTTTCTCCATAAGCATATAAGCATCATGGATATCCATAGTATGGTAAACATAAAATGGTTTTTTTGTCATAACATCTTCTAAAAGGCTATTTGGATCTATTAGTTTTGAAGTTACTTTTAAAACATCGTGTTGAGTAAAAATACCTACAGGTTTATTATATATATCTGTGATAACTA
>JAFGVR010000209.1 GCA_016937915.1 Campylobacterales bacterium
CTTTAGCAGATACTGATGATTGGACTATGACTCCACACACTTTTGAAGCGGTGGTTGCATCTTATGGTTTTGATGATTTAGGACTTACTTTAGTTGGTGCTAATGTTCAAAGATGGCAAGGTGTAGATACAGACTATGAAAATGTTACAAACAACAGTTGGGTAGATACTGGAGATAGTTCAACAAATATGTTGGCCGCACTTTATGCAAGTGATAATATAGAAGCTGGAGCTTGGTACTATGATGTATCAAAAGCTGCTAAAGCTGTTTATGTTGATGCTAGTGTAGGGTTTGAATTTTCTGAAGATATGGGGTTGAGTTTATCGCTTCAGTATCTAAATGAGAGTGAAGAGGATAGTTCAGGAATCGATGGTAGTATATCTGGTGCTATGGTTGAAGGTGCTTTAATGGGTATAGATTTAAGTGTAGCTTATAATTTTACAGATGTTGATAATGGAAAAAGTTTGTTTGAGGGATTTGGTGGTGGATGCTCATACACAAATATGTTTGTAACTACTGCTGGAGGTTTTAACGATGGAACTTATGGAGATGCGTCTTCGTATAGTTTAAGTCTTGGTTACGATATATCTGTTATAAATCTATATGGGGCTTATGCTGAGTTTGAAGCGGATGATATAGGAACAGGTAAGGGTGATAAAAGTGAGATGGACTTAGTTGCAACATATACTTATAACGATGGTTTAGCTGATGTGTCTCTTGGATATGTAAAAGTAAAAGATAAAATAGATTCTGCAAACTCATTTAACAGAATCCAATTTTTTGCAAACTATAATTTTTAATATATAGAGAATAAAATGGATACTTTATCAAAATGCACTAAGGGTGATAAGTTAAGGGTTGTAAAAATCCACACTACGGGGGATTTAAAACAAAGACTTATCTCTTTTGGTGTAATGAAAGATGCAGATATCGAGGTATTAGAACTTAGTCCTACAAAAAGTACCATAGAGATAAAAGTGGGCAAGATGAGGATAGCTCTAAGAGGGAGTGAAGCTGAAAAGATAGAGGTGCAGAAGATATGAAAATATCAAAAGGTATAGCTTGTCCAGTTACTGCTAAACATATAAAGATAGCTTTAGTTGGTCAACCAAATGTTGGTAAGAGTATGCTTATAAACTCCATCTCAAACGCACACCTGCATGTAGGAAATTTCTCAGGTGTAACAGTTGAGAAAAAAGAGGTTTTGTTTGATTACAAGGATTATCATTTTACAGTAGTAGATCTTCCAGGTACTTACGCTTTTAATGATTACACTTTAGAGGAAAAAGTAACAAGGGGCTATCTTTTAGAGAGTGATTATGTCCTAATCATAAATGTAGTTGACTCTACAAACCTTCAAAAAAATCTTCAACTCACAACTGAGCTTATGAGCCTTGATAAAAGGGTTGTGATAGCTCTAAATATGAGTGATGAGGCTAGAAAAGAAAACATAGTTATAGATGCTTCTTATATGTCTGAGCTTATGGGGATGCCATGTATAAAGGTTGCAGCAGCTACACATGAGGGGCTTGATGAGCTTTTAAAAGCGGTGGTTGAGACTTATGAGCTTGAGACTCAAGAGCAAAAACTGGTTTTTAGTGAGGCGGTAGAGGAGGAGATACTCAAAGTTGTAGGCCACCTTTTTAAACACAACTATAAAGGTCAAAACAGCTACAGAAACATAGCGATAAACCTTTTAAAAAATGACAAAGTTATCTATAACATAATTAGAGAAGACCCTGTTTGGATAGAGCTTCAGCCTGTGGTTATCGAAGCATCTCGCCACATAGAGCTTCACCACGCGTGTGATGATGTAAAAGAGGCTTTTGCAGAGGAGTATGCATCTTATGCAAGGGGTGTGGTATCGGAAGTTTTAAAACAAGAAAAACTTGATGAAGATATGAGCCTTGCTGACAAGATAGATTCTGTTCTTATCCATCAGTTTTTTGGGATTCCGATATTTTTATTTTTTATGTGGTCGCTCTTTCAACTTACATTTGAGATAGGCTCTATCCCTATGGATTGGATAGATGGGTTTTTCTCTTGGCTTGGCGATACAGTAGGTGCTACTATATCAAATGATAGCATCAGATCCCTTGTAGTAGATGGTATCATCGCTGGGGTTGGGGCAGTTGTATTATTTGTTCCAAACATCATTATCCTTTTTGTTGGGATTGCTCTTTTAGAGAGTACGGGCTATATGTCAAGAGTTGCGTTTTTACTTGATGGTTTTTTCCACCGCTTTGGTTTGCATGGGCAGAGTTTTATCCCCCTTGTGACTGGATTTGGTTGTTCTATCCCCGCTTACATGAGTGCTAGGATACTTAAAAATGATCGCGATAGACTTTTAACTCTTTTTATCATAGGGTTTATGAGTTGTGGGGCTAGACTTCCTGTATATGTTTTATTTACGGGTGCATTTTTCTCACCTGAGATGGCTGGAAATGTGTTGTTTCTTATCTACATAAGTGGAGCTATTATGGGGCTAATAGCTGCGAAGATTTTAAAACTTACAGCATTTAAGGGTGTGGATGAGCCGTTTGTTATGGAGATGCCAAAGTACAGACTTCCATCTTTTAAACTTATCTGGCATACAGTTGTTTCAAAAACTATGATGTATCTTAAAAAAGCTGGTACATTTATAGCAGCTGCATCTATGCTTATCTGGTTTTTAAGTACTTACCCAAAAGATGCTATTTTAGAGGAGCAATATGCATCAAAAATAGAGAAGGCAGTGGGTGAAGAGCAAAAGGTGAGTTATGAAAATGAGTTAGCTATGATACAACTTGAACAAAGTTATCTAGGCATCATAGGAAAGTTTACTGAGCCTATATTTGCACCGCTTGGGTTTGATTGGAAGATGAATGTAGCACTTCAAACAGGACTTGCTGCAAAAGAGGTGGTGGTATCAACTCTTAGTGTACTTTATGCTATAGGTGATGAGGAAAATGGTCTAGTTGAAGCTATACAAAAAAACATCCCTTTTGCATCTGCGGTATCGTTTATAGTAGCGGTTATGATCTACTTGCCGTGTCTAGCGGCATCTATAGTGTTTACTCGTGAAGCTGGAGGGGTGAAGTATTTTTTCTATCTTTTAGGTTTTACATCTATAGTAGCTTATGGGATGGCTTTTATAGCTTATAATATAGCTTTGAGTTTTAGCATCTAGTCTGCTAAAACTCTATGATGAGAGTTTTTTAAACTCCATCTATCCTTTTTAGTTGAGTCTTTCCAACCATCAGATCAATCGTCATGCCGATTCTTTTCCAAACACTCTCTTGACGATACTCTATGTTATGTTTTCTACATATCTGTTTTACAAGAGGTTGCATCCTTTGTTGGTAGCTTTGTGGTGTGTTTGGAAATAGGTGATGCTCTATTTGGTAGTTTAAAAAACCTTGTGCAAAGTCAAGTAGATCTGAGCCTGTGTTGTAGTTAACACTACCCATAATCTGTCTTAGATAAAACTCACCTTGAGATTTGTGAGGCTCACTAAATTGATATATATCCTCTGCTGAGTGGTTAGGAACTATAACTAAAAACGAGTGCAGATTTGCATAAGCTTCAGCCATTATTAAAACTATCAACGCAGTCCAAACAGCTTGCATCCCTAAAGGTAAAAACAAAAGTGGAAGTAAAACAAACTGAAATAGTCCATACGGCAGATACGATTCTTTCCAAAGTTTTATACCACTAGGTGTTGTTGGAAAATAATCATAGCTTGTTCTCTCAGCCTCTTTTCTTCTGCGTCTCTCTTTGTTTTCTAAAATCCTCATAGTGTTTGGTGCATAGTATGTGAACTTCCATGTCATAGCAAAAGCATATACAAATGCCCGTCTTAGCCACATAGGTGTTTTTGATTTTATAAGCCACTGCATATTTCTCTCTACATTATCAGGGTCTTCATCCTCTGCTAAGTGGTAGTGATGCATGATGTTGTGTTCATACTCCCAAGCCTCAGGTTTTATCCAATCAAGCCAGTCTATGTATCTTCTATAACCTCTAGCATAACCTCTTTTGGTATATTCAACTGGTATGTTTGGTATCTTATCATAAGCACCATGAAGTATAGGGTGGGTGATATCTGCCCATCTTGTAACATTTCCAAGTCCTATAAGAGAAGCTGAGATGATAGCAAGTATCCAAAATCCAAAACCGCTAAGCCCAATTGATAGCTCTAGTGCAGCCAACACATAAAGGAGAAAAAAACCGCTAAATGTAGCAGCTCTTGACCACATCTCAAGTTTTCTAAGGTGTAGATAGTCATCATACCCAACAGATGGGATGCTCTCTTTTATCTTCTCTATATCTCTTTGTAACTCATCTTTGTCTATATCTTCATATCTTGCATAAACATGATCTTTTGGTAACTCATCAAGAACTATATCCTCTATCTTTAGAATCTCTTTCTCTTCTATATGGGAATGTTTTTTTTCCTCATCTGCCCATATCTCCTCTTGTAGTGCTATCTCTTCAGCTTCTTCAGCAGATTTGATAGCTTCTCTAGCTTCATTTATAGATATTTTTTTATCTATTTTGTCATTTTCTGGCAAATTTCTATCCCTCATATTCAAAATAATTATTTTATTTATTATATTTGAAAATGGTTTATATTACTCTTTTTTATACTCTAAAAAATGAAAAAAATTCTTAATACTTAATAAATATCATTTTAGATAAAATTACACACTTTTAATTATAAAACATGGAGATTTTATGAATACTGCCAAATATATTTGGATGAATGGAGAATTTGTATCTTGGGATGATGCTAAAGTTCATGTTCTTTCACACACTTTGCACTATGGAAATGGTGTAATAGAAGGTACTAAAGCTTACAAAACAGATAAAGGTTATGCTATCTTTAGACTTAATGATCACACTAAAAGACTTAAAGAGTCTGGAAAAATGACACTTTTAAATATACCTTACAGTGTTGAAGAGATGAATAAGGCTCAGATAGAGCTTGTAAGAAAAAATGAGTTTAGCGGTGATAATGTTTACATCCGTCCATTTGCATTTTTGGGTTATGGTGTTATGGGTGTATATCATAAAGATGCTCCAGTTGAGACTGTAATGGCTGCATGGGAGTGGGGAGCATACCTTGGTGAAGAGGGTTTAAAAAAAGGGATTAAACTAAAAATAGCATCTATGAATCGCCCTTCAAACACTTCAAATATGGGTAAAGCAAAAGCTACTGCAAACTATCTAAACTCTCAAATGGCAAAGTATGAAGCTATTGATTGTGGATATGATGAGGCACTTTTACTTGATGATCAAGGTTATGTAGCTGAAGCTAGTGGTGCGAGTTTCTTTATGGTAGTTGATGGTGTTTTAGTAACACCTCCAAGTGATAATGCACTAGTTTCAATAACACAAAAAACAGTTATCGAGATAGCTCAGGATTTGGGTTATAAAGTTGAACGCCGTAGAATCTCAAGAGAAGAGGTTTATGTAGCTGATGAGGCATTTTTAACAGGAACTGCTGCTGAGATAACACCTGTTCGCATAGTAGATGCAAGAGAGATAGGTTGTGGAAGCCGTGGTAAGATAACTGAAATCATCCAAAGTACATATTTTGATATAGTATTTGGTAGAAATAAAAAATATGAGCATTATCTAACTTATATAGACTAGTCTTATAAAGGGTGTTTTGCCCTTTATATCCACTTTTAGCTTTTAGCTTATTTGTCCAAAGGGGCATAGAAAAATAGATAGGAAAGATTTATAATGGCATCTGATATGAACGACTACTTCAATAAAAAGAAGAGTCAAAATAATAACGGTTTTAATAACCAAAGACCAGGCGGTTCTGGTGGAGGAAAAGGTCCAGAGCTTCCAAAAGTAGATCTAAACTTTGGCGGTGGTAAAGCTGGTTTAGTATATTTTCTAATAATTATGGTAGCGGTTTTAGTTCTATCAAAACCTTTTACAATCATAGAAGAGGGTGAGAGAGGTATTCTGAGTACAAACGGTAAGTATCAAGATCAAGCTTTACTCCCTGGACTTCATTTCATCATCCCAGTTATTCAAAAAGTTTATATAGTTGATACTCGTGTTCGTATAATTAACTACGCTACTAAGATAGAAGCAAGTGCAGGAAAATCTGGTATCACTGCAAAACCTGCTATTACTGTTTTAGATAAAAGAGGTCTTCCAGTTGCAATTGAGCTTACTGTTCAGTATAGACTAAACTCTAAACACGCTGCTCAAACTATATCTAATTGGGGCTTTAGCTGGGAAGATAAGATTATAAATCCAGTTGTAAGAGACATCGTTAGAACTGTTGTTGGTAAGTATGATGCTGAATCACTTCCACAACTTAGAAATACTATAGCTACAGAGATAGATACAGATATAAGAACTAAAGTAAATGCACTTGAAAATACTCCAGCAAACCTAGAGTCTATACAACTTCGTGAGATAGTTCTACCTCCAAAAGTAAAAGAACAAATAGAGCGTGTTCAAGTAGCTAAACAAGAGGTTCAAAAAGCTGAACAAGAGGTTCAAAGAGCAAAACAAGAGGCACTAAAAAGAGCTGCTGAAGCTGAGGGTATCGCTCAGAAAAATAGAATTGAGGCTCAAGGTATAGCTGATGCATTAACTATTGAAGCTGCGGCAAAAGCAAAAGCAAATGAGCTTGTGGCAAAATCATTAACTGATAAACTTTTACAGTTAGAGCAGATGAAAGTTCAAGGGCAGTTCAATGAAGCTCTTCGTGAGAACAAAGATGCAAAAATATTCCTAACACCTGGTGGTTCAACTCCAAATATCTGGGTTGATACAAAAGATGTAAAACAAAGAACAAGTACGGCTAACTAATGATACAAGATGCTTTAAAAAGGGTTGATTGGGAGAAGATTGAACTTCTCCCTGTTATTGTTCAAGACAATGAAAACAGTGAAGTTTTAATGATGGCTTATATGGATAAAGAGGCTTTAGAGCTCTCTTTATCAACTAAAATTGCTCACTATTTTTCACGCTCAAAGCAACGCATCTGGAAAAAGGGTGAGAGTAGCGGACACACTCAAAAGATTCACTCTTTTTATCTTGATTGTGATAACGATACTTTACTCATAAAGGTTACTCAAGAGGGTGTGGCTTGTCATACTGGAAGGCGTTCATGTTTCTTTACTGAGCTAGAATCTGGTGAAGCTGTAAGTGAAGCTGAAGTTAGCAGTGAAGCACTTTATGGTGTGATAGATACACTTTATCACACAATTCAAGAGCGAAAAAATGCAGACCCATCAACCTCATGGACAGCTAAACTTTTAAGTAAAGGGGAAAATACCATCCTTAAAAAAGTTGTAGAGGAGGCGGGAGAGTTCTCTTTTGCCTATAAAGACAACGATGAGGGTGAGATGATATATGAGGCAGCAGACTTAACATATCACATGCTTGTTGCACTTGCTTCAAAAAATATATCTCCAGATAGGATAAAACAAGAGTTAGCCTCTAGATTTAACATGAGTGGTATAGCGGAAAAAAACTCTAGAAAAGATTAACTTCAGATATGAATGCAAAAGTAGCAGAATTTATAAATAATCTTATTTTATACGATTATATACTTTTTGGTGCTACTTTTGTCCTTTTTTTACTGTTTCTTATTTTAGCCATAATCCTTAGACATAAAACATTTTTAGCGATTCTTTTATTTATTATCTCTTTTACTATCCTCATAGCAGCACCAACTGTTGGTTATGTTGAGATGTATAATTATCTTTATAAAAATTCAGTCAATATAACATACAATAAAAAACTCCAATTTACTGAAGCTATAGTTTTAAAGGGTACTTTAAAAAACGAATCTAAATTTGATTTTGGAAGTTGTAAAATCTCTGCTCATGCTTTTAAAGTTAGTGGAAACGAATATAAAGATTATATACTTAAATTTAAACCTATAGTAAAAATGAGTATAACTGAACATAATATCTCTAAAGGTGAGAGTAGGGATTTTAAGATGATACTTGAACCTTTTAGATATTCAAAAGAATACAATGTATCAGTTGAGGGGGATTGTAGATGATAACTTTATTTAATATATGGCACTATGTTGCTTTTTCTATCGGTTTTATTATTTTTGTGGCTGGTGTAGTGGCTTCTTTAAAACAGAAAAATAAAAAACTTATAGCTCCTATGATATTTTCTGTAACTTTGGTCACTGTTGTAATGGGTATTTTTTCCATTTTTGTAGTTGATAAATATACAAAATCGGTTGAACTTTATAAGCTTAAAAATAAAAGAATATTGAGTATTGAGAAGATTGTTTATTCTGGTGTTGTGAAAAATACTGGAGATTATCCAATAGGTGAGGTTACTTTTAAGATTAAACTTGTAAGTAGAGGAGATGCAGGTAAAAATTTAGAGGGGGGGAATTTTTATAGTCCTAGTGGTTTTCTTGATTTTTTCACATTTAGTAAAAAAGAGAATAAAAAAGTTGGAGCTATCGAAAAAGAGTTTGTAGTTGCAAAAAATTTAAAACCAGGTCAGGCAAAAGCTTTTAGAGTTTATTTTGATTATCCCCCTTATTTTAGAAATGTATCTGAGTATGCTGATGTGTATGGCAGATAAAAGAGCTCTGAGATGTTATTTACTCCGAAAACACCATATTTAACTACAGATGGTATAGTTGAGATCTATGATAGTGATGAAAACTTTTTAGGTGTTGTATTGATTGAGCGGAAATATCCCCCTATAGGGTTGGCTTTGCCTGGTGGGTTTGTGGATGTGGGAGAGATGGTTGAAGAAGCAGTTGTTCGTGAGATGAGAGAAGAGATATCACTTGATGTAGAGATAATAAAACTACTTGGAGTTTACTCAAATCCTAAACGCGATAATCGTTTTCATACAGCATCTGTTGTATATGTTTGTAAAGCTTATGGCGAAGCTGTTGGAGCAGATGACGCAAAGAGGGCTATAGTTATAAAACCAGAAGATATAAAATTAGATAAACTTGTTTTTGATCATGGAGAGATTTTAAAAGATTATCTAAATCAGTTATAGGTATGTAGTATAATTTCGTAAAAAGAGAATTATGCAAGACCTTATCACACTTCTATCACAAAAAACAAATCTTAAAAAAAATTATATTTCAAATATTTTAAAACTTTTAGATGATGGTTGTACCATCCCATTTATAGCTCGTTATCGTAAAGAGATGAGTGGTGGAGCAGATGATGAAACATTAAGAGAGTTTGAGAGTATCTATATAAGTGCTAAAAAACTAATAGAGCGAAAAGGGGAGATAATACGCTTGATTAGTGAGCGTGCCACTTTGACAAAAGAGATTGAAGCTTCTATAGAAGCTGCATCTACTATGGTTGCTCTTGAAGATATATACCAGCCTTACAAAGATAAGAAAAATTCTCGCGCTAGTGTTGCTATATCGTATGGATTAGAGGGACTTGCAGATATTTTGCAAAGTGCTAAATTAACTATCAATGAGTTTAAAAGTGAATCTAAAAAGTTTTTAAATGATAATGTAAAAAGTGTTGATGAAGCTATAAAAGGTGCTCAAGATATTTTAGCTCAGAGATATGCAGATGATGCAAAAGAGCGTCAAGTTATAAGAGATGTGATGATGCGTTATGGCATTTTGGAGATAAAAAGAACTAAGATGTTTGATGAGGGTGGTGTATTTAAAAATTTTGGCGATAAAGATTCTAAAAGTGAAAAAATTAGTTATATACCATCTCATCGTTACTTAGCCATAATGAGGGGAGTAAAAGAGAAACAGTTAAGTGTCAAGATAAAAACTGATATAGATAGAATAGAAGAGAATATAAAACGGTATAAAATTCCAAAAAATGGTTCTAGCTCAAAAGAGTTTTTATTTGAAGCGTATCTTGATGGATTAAAAAGACTTCTTATCCCATCTATTGAACGAGATATCCATAATGAACTAAAAGAGAGAGCAGATATAGCTGCTATAAATACATTTGGTAAAAATTTAAATCAGCTATTAATCACACCTCCACTTAGTTCTATGGTTATTTTAGGTGTAGATCCTGGATTTGTGAGTGGATGCAAGCTAGCTGTTATAGATGAAAATGGTAAATATTTAGATAGTGGTGTTATCTATCCCACAAAACCTAAAGAGGATTATGAAAATTCAAAAAAATTAGTTCTAAGTTTTGCTAAAAAATATGGAGTTAATGCAGTAGCTATAGGTAATGGTACTGCTTCAAGAGAAACTCAAGAGTTTTTTGCAAGATTAAATACCGATATAGATAAAAAATTAAATTACACTATAGTCTCAGAAGCTGGTGCATCTGTTTATTCAGCATCAAAGATAGCTAAAGAGGAGTACCCAGATCTTGATGTGACTATTCGAGGTGCTATCTCCATAGCACAAAGACTTCGTGACCCAATGGCGGCACTAGTAAAGATTGATCCAAAATCACTTGGGATTGGGCAGTATCAGCACGATGTAGATCAAAAACTTTTAGCAAAAAGACTTGATGATATCACTGGAGATTTGGTAAATAGAGTAGGGGTTGATGTAAACTCTGCATCTTTTTCACTACTCTCATATGTAGCTGGTATAGGAAAGAGCATCGCTAAAAATATAATAATTTATCGTGAACAAAATGGAGTTTTTAAAACAAAAGATGAACTTTTAAAAGTAAAAGGATTAGGTAAAAAAGGGTACGAACAAGCAGTAGGATTTCTAAGAATCAAAAATGGAAAAAGTGAGTTTGATGATACAGGGATACATCCTGAGAGTTATCATATAGCAAAAAAACTTAAAATGGTTGAACTTAAAAATATAGATGTTAGTGAAAAAGCAAAAGAGCTTCAAATAGGAAGTGAAACTTTAAAAGATATCATTGACGAGCTTTTAAAACCAGGATTTGATCCTAGAAGTGAACTTCCATCTATACCGTTTAAAGATTCTATAACAGATGTTTCGATGTTAAAAGAGGGTAGTGTTGTAAGCGGTGTTGTTAGAAATGTAACAGATTTTGGAGCGTTTGTAGATATAGGCTTAAAAAATGATGGACTTATCCATATATCTAAGATAAGCGATAAGCGTATATCGCATCCACTTGAGATTTTATCACTTAATCAGTATCTACCTATTATTAAGGTATTAGGTATAGATGTTAAAAATAATAAAGTCTCTTTAGGCTTGGTAGATTAGAGCTTTTAAAGCTCTAAACAATCACTGATGCTATAAAGTCCAGCTTCTTGATTTTTTAACCATCTTCCAGCTCTTATAGCACCTTTAGAAAATGTATTTCTAGAAGTTGCAGTGTGGTTTAACTCTATAAACTCACCATCATTATAAAAACCAACTGTATGGCGACCAACGATATCACCACCACGAAGAGCCATTACAGAGATCTCATCTTTAGTTCTCTCACCTATATTTCCATCTCTTCCACTTATACGAACATTTTCTATATCTAGGTTTCTACCTTTTGCAGCTGATTCACTAAGTGTTAGAGCTGTTCCACTTGGTGCATCTTTTTTGTGTCTGTGATGCATCTCTACTATCTCTATATCAAAACCTTCAAGAACTGCTGATGCTTGATAAACAAGTTTGTTTAAAAGTGCAACACCCAACGACATATTTGTAGCATATAGTACAGGCATCACTTGACTTGCTTGTTTTACAAGATTGAGCTGGTGTGTATTTAAGCCTGTAGTTCCTATTACAAGTGGTTTTGGAGTTTTTATAGCTTGTTCTAAAAGGATCTCACAAGCTTCAGGAAGTGAAAAATCTATCACAATATCACACGCTTTTAAAAATGATTCCATACATGAAGTTATCAGAATAGAAGGGTCTATAGAAAAATCCAACTCATTTCTAACAAAAACTGTACTTACACTCATCCTCTCAGTTTGTTTTAAATCATCTAAAAGTAATTTTCCAACTCTACCACTTGCACCAAATACACCAACATTTATCATATTTTTCCCTTTATATAGATTTATATATCTTTAAATTTTTCTCTTATCTCTAGAAATTGGTTTATATTTTCTAAAAATATATCCACTAAGTAAGGGTCAAAATGTTTCCCTTTCTCCTCTTCTAAGAGTTTTAAAATTTTATCTAATTCCCAAGCTTTTTTATAAACCCTCTCACTACCTAATGCATCAAAAACATCAGCAACTGCTACAATTCTTCCAAATATGTGTATTTCATTGCCCCTAAGTCCTCTAGGATACCCTGTACCATCATATTTTTCATGATGCTCATGGGCTACTATAGCAGCAGTTCTTAAAATTTTACCTTTAGAGTTTGAAAAAAGTTCATACCCAACTGTAGTATGCTTTTGCATCTCAACTCTCTCTTCATCTGTTAGTCTTCCAGGTTTTTTAAGGATGTTGTCCGGTGTTGATACTTTACCTATATCATGCATAGGTGAAGCTGCAGCTAAAAGGTTGCAGTCTGCTTCGTCTAAACCATATAGATGAGCTAGAAGATAGCAATATTTAGCTACCCTTTTTACATGGTTTGCAGTCTCTTCTGAGCGAGATTCACCAATCTCACCCATCTTTATGATAACTTCGCTTTGAGTGCTTTCGATCTCTTTATTTTGATATTTTTTAAGTTCAAGTTGAGTTTTTACCCGAGCAACAAATTCAGCTTCTCTAAATGGTTTTGAGATATAGTCAACCCCACCAACCTCAAACCCTTTTATGATATCTTGCTCTTCAGATTTTGATGTTAAAAAAATTACCGTCACATCTTTTGTTAAAGGGTTTTGTTTGATTCTTCTACAGGTTTCAAATCCATCTATACCCTCCATAACCACATCAAGAAGGACAAGGTCAACATGTATATCTTCTAGTTTTCTAAGAGCAACTTCGCCGCTGTCACATTTGACTACCTCTAAATCCATATCAAATCTTTTTTCTAAAAGCATACATAAAATTTTTACTATAGTTTTAGAGTCATCAACGACCATCACCCTCATTTAAAACCTTTTTTAATTTAGTTTCTCATCTACATACGATATAGCTTGAAGTGCTGCAACCGCACCATCACCAGCTGCACAAACAACCTGTTTGGGAGCATTTATACGCATATCACCAGCTGCAAATAAACCATCAGTAGAAGTTTTCATATTAAGATCCACTATAACTTCACCAGCTTCGTTTAGATCACAAAGATAACTTCCATCAGGCTGTTTTAGTGTATTATTGTTAACATTGTATCCAACAAAGATAAATACACCTGGAACTTGTATATCTCTAGTGTTGTTATTGTTATCTTTGATAATTATACCATTTACACCCATAGCATCTCCGTAAACTTCCTCTGGAGCAGAATTAAGGATAATCTCAATATTTTGAGCATCTTCAACCCTTTTTATAGTATTTGGAGCTGAACGAAATTTATCTCTTCTATGAACTAGGTAAACTTTTGTACAAAGTTTTGCAAGATATAAAGCTTCCTCTAGGGCTGTATCACCACCACCTATAACTACAACCTCTTTACCTTTGTAAAAAAATCCATCACAAGTAGCACATGTACTAACACCACGCCCAAAAAACTCCTCTTCACCTTTAAAACCAGCTCTTTTTGGTGATGAACCTGTAGCTATGATAACGCTATGAGCATTTACAGTGTCACCATTTTCTTTGTGTATAGTGAAAAGTTCACCATCTTTACTTACTCTCTCAACTGCAACCATCTCATGAACTAGTCCAAATTTTTTACATTGATCAGGCCATGGCATCATCAGATCCATCCCAGTTATCTCACCAGTTACACCTGGGTAGTTCTCTATCTCAGATGAGTTTGTTATCTGCCCACCAGGCATACCTTTTTCAAACATAACCACATTTTCTAAACCACCACGAGTAGTATATAGCCCAGCAGTTAGTCCAGCAGGTCCTCCACCTATAATTGCACAATCAAGTATCATAAAATCTCCTCTTATAAATGTTGTATCTCTTTTGATAAAGTCTCTAAATTATCGAGTTTGCGTATCATACTATCTTGTTTATAAAGGGAATCTTTTGTTTTTTTTATAAGAAAAATAGATGGAATTTCATAAATGTTAAACCGCTGGATGAAGTTTAAAGAGTTTTTTGTACCACTTCGTAAAAATGTTGTGTTTTTAGAGTTTTCTCTCACTTCATTGTAATAATCAATCGCTATTATGTGGGTATTAAACTCTATAGATGCTAACTGCTCCATAGATTCTTTTTGTTTTGATGAGTAAAACACAACTACATAATTATCCTCTTTAGGGATGAAAATATCGTTTTTTTCGTAAAACACCCATTGTTTAAAGTCTATAAATTTATATTCGGAGAATTTGTAGTTAAAATATGCAAAAGCACCAGCTATCAAAGCGGCACCAAAAAAAGAGGAAAGAAGTGTGGCAAGGGAAAAAAGTGATTTTCCACCCTCCCTTTTAGCCACTAAAGCCTCTTATAAAAGAGAATTGATTTTTGCTGCTAGAGCATCTTTTGATTGAGCACCAACAACTTGGTCAACAATCTCACCATCTTTGAAGAAGATGATAGTTGGGATTGAACGGATACCATATTTTACAGCGATATCTTGCTCTTCGTCTGTATTTACTTTACAAACTTTAGCTTTACCATCAAAGTCAGCAGCTAGCTCTTCGATAACTGGAGCTATCATACGACAAGGCCCACACCATGGAGCCCAAAAATCTACTAAAGACACACCCTCAGCTATAGTAGCTTCATAATTTGCAGCATTTAAATCTATATATTTACCCATC
>JAFGVR010000210.1 GCA_016937915.1 Campylobacterales bacterium
CAAGAAGATAAAAAGAAGAGGATTATAATTTTTGCCCTTGCTGCTTTAGTTTTACTACTGATAATAATAACAGTTTTTATATACCTAAACAAAAAAAACGATACACAACCTGTCTCTATGGATGCGATAGAACAAAAACTTGAAGATTCAAAGAAAAAAGTGATTGAACCTAGTAAGCTAGAAAACATGATAGCAAAAGCAAATTATCTTTATTCAACTGGTTCAAAAGAGAAAGCTTTAAAATTATATGAGAAAATAGCTATGTATAGTGAAGCTATATCACTTTATAACCTTGGTGTTTCACAACTAAAAAATGAACAATATGATCTTGCATTAGAAACATTTTCAAAAGCTATCACAAATGATGAAAAAAGATGTGTAAGTGCTATAAATGCTGCTGTATGTTCATTGCATCTAAAAGATATTGAAAGTTTTAGATACTATATAGATTTAGCATACTCATACCTTCCACAAGAGTTAGAATCACCTCTTTACTCATACTACTATGCCCTTATCAGTTACTATAACAATAACTATATAGAAGCTCTAAGTGCACTTGAAAATCCAACATCAGACTATTACCCTGATGCAAAAAAACACCTTAATGCCAAAATAAATGCTCTTTATTCAAACAATCATAAAGCTATAGAGAGTATGGAAAGAGACTTCAATCCTGAAGATGATTTTAGCATAGCTACATTATATGCAAGGATAGGTGATTTAACTCTTGCTATAAATCATTTAGAAGAGGCTGTTTTAAAAGGTCAAGAGCCTATAAAAGCCAAAGTAGCCCTTGGTCTTTTAAAGCTAAAAGCAGGAAGAGTTCCACAAGGTGCAAACGATATACAAAATGCAACTATAATTTACGGTGATGATGTTTACAAACCATACCCAATAAAAGTGAGTTTAAAAAAATCTATATTTGAAAGTGATGCAGCTCAAAAACAGTATAGAAACAGTATAACTAACTCCAAATACTTTAATTACCAAAAACTATTTTATTTCTCACCGTACAAAGTTTTTAATGCAAATAAAAATATAAGCTACATAAGAAAAGGTACTGCAAATATATATATAGACAATATAGCTACCGCTCAAGATTATCTAAAAAAAAGTGCTTCTTCATCTAAAATCAATAAAGGGATAGCAAAAGCGATCAAACAAGCTCTCTCATTTCAAACAAGAGAAGCAAATCTACAATTTCAAAAACTTGAACAAGAGTACCCAAAACACTCTATCTTACAGTACAATTTAGCTCTTACTTATGCTCAAATGGGAAATATAATAGAAGCAAATAAACACTTCTTAAAATCGTATTATCTTGACGCAAAAAATTATCTATCTGGCATCTATGCTATCATGACATCCGAACTTATAAATAAACAAAACGATAAACTAAAATCTATCTTAATGGACAACCTTGAACTTGAAGAGGATGGTGAAGAGAAAGATTTTTACACCACACTGCTTAGATATAGTTCAAATAACATGATATCTTCTATAGATTGGCTAGATAACAGATATAAACAAAGACCTATATATCTAGCACTAAGTGCTTTAATATCTCTAGAATTAAATAGAGCTGATTATGCAAAAAAAACTACAAGTGAACTTGTTGCCTTACTTCCAAAAGATATAATTCCACATCTTATGTATATAGACGCTCATTATGATGATTTAGATACAAAAAAATATGCTCAAAATGTTATAAGTTATCTTCGTAAACAAGAATTTCATTTTGAAGATTTTTACTATGGACCATATATATCAAGATACCTTTACATACAACAAAATTTGATAACAGGACAACTATATTACCTAACTCAACAACTAAAAAAGGTTATGCAAACAACTACAAATAATAAAGAAGATATCATAAGTGCATTAGCCTTAACATCTTTATATAGCGGTATGGCTGAAGAGTCTTACACTTTATATAATCAACTTATAGATGAATTTAAAATAAGAGATGCACAAACTCTATTTTTAGGTGCAGTAGCTTCTATAGCAGCGGAGCATCACCCAAATGCGATAGCTCTTTTAGAACTCTCAAAAATTAAAGATCCTGAGTTTTATGAAAGTAGATATGCACTTGGTTTATTATATTTAGAGATAAGAAAAAATGAAGCAGCAGTTATACAACTATCAAAAGTAAAAAAACAAGGATTTAACTCCGAGTATTTTACTTTCGATATAGATTTGGAAAAATTACTATTTATTAAGAAAAATAACCAATAAGAGAAGATGAAGCTTTTAGCTCATCACCTTTTTTTAGATTTAATCTAAAATTTTCTGGCAAATATATTAAAACTATGCCATTTACCATAGTAGCGTATCTAGTTGAGTGTGCAATCTTTTGATTATTTATCAAATCAGTATCAATATCAACAAAAGATTGTTTAAGAGTATGAGACACTTTAAGCTTATTTGATTTAGCATCTTGAAAAACTACAGATAAATTTTCATTTAATTTTTTAGCTAATTCCAATCTACTTGATAGTTTCGCACCTCTGTTTAATAAAACTTTAGTTACTGTAGCATCAAATGGTGCTCTAAGTAGTGCTAAATCACCATATGAATTATCTACCTTGATTTTATATCTATAACCATCTAAATCATCACTTAACTCTTCTATATTTAAAACAACACCATCTACAGGACTAACTACACTTAAATCACCAAAATATTTAATTTCTCTTTCTGGATTTCTAAAAATATACACAAAGAAAAATGCAGCAACAAAAGATACCAAAGCAAGAAATTCAAAATCTACAATAAAAAATACAATAAATAATAAAAGAGCATAAGATATATATGGAACTCCACACTTTGCAATTGGCAATAAATTATTCTTCATCTTCTGACATCTTTGCATCTGCTTTAAGTTCAGACTCTATATTTTCTGAACTATCCTCTAATTTAGACTCCATACCACTAGCTTTTTCAAACTCTATGATAATATCTCTAACCTCTTGACCTGTAATATTCTCTTTTTTATAAAGAAGTTTAACCATATCTTCTATAGCTTCTCTATACTCTTCAAGACGCTCTTTAACTTGTTTATAGTGTTCATCTAAAGATGTTTTTATAAACTCATCCATACTTTGAGCTATATTTTCACTATATTCACGACTAGATTGCATACCACCACCTAAAAATGAGTGTCTGCTTTTCTCTAGTACCATAAGGCCAGCCACATCAGTCATACCATATGTTTGAACCATAGATTTGATGATATCTGTAGCTCTTTCAAGGTCATTTCCAGCACCAGTAGAGATCTCACCTAAAAAAACCTCTTCAGCTGCACGACCACCAAGAAGTACATCAACCTCAGCCCATAACTCATGGCGTTGCATCATAAACTTATCCTCTTCAGGTTTATTTAGAGTATAGCCAAGTGCTGCAAGCCCACGAGGAACTATAGAAACTTTTGATACTTTTTTAGCACCTTTTGTAGTCTCAGCTAGGAGTGCATGACCACTCTCATGGTAAGCTACTATCTTTTTCTCTTTAGGATTTATTCTTCTTGATTTTTTAGCAAGACCAGCCAAAGCTCTCTCAACTGACTCAAATAGATCTTTTTGAGTTACAGTTTTTTGATTTTTTCTACCAGCTAAAAGAGCAGCTTCGTTTACAACATTTGCTAAATCTGCACCAGCCAAACCAGCAGTTAAACGAGCAACCTCTTCAAGTTCAACATCTTTATCCATTTTTACATTTTTAACATGAACTTTTAAGATTTTAACACGACCCTCAAAATCTGGTTTATCTACAAGAACCTGTCTGTCAAAACGACCAGGTCTCATAAGTGCACTATCAAGTATCTCTGGTCTATTTGTAGCAGCTAGGATGATAACAGGTGTATCTGTACCAAAACCATCCATCTCCGCTAAAAGTTGATTTAGAGTTTGTTCCCTCTCATCATTTCCACCAAAATTTGCTCCAGCTGCACGACTCTTACCAATTGCATCTATCTCATCGATAAATATAATACTTGGTGCATCTTTTTTTGCTTGTTCAAATAAATCTCTAACACGAGCTGCTCCAACACCCACAAACATCTCTATAAAACTAGAACCACTAACTGAGAAAAATGGAACATCAGCCTCACCTGCAACAGCTTTTGCTAAAAGTGTCTTACCAGTACCAGGACTTCCAACTAAAAGTACCCCTTTTGGTATCTTAGCACCTATCTCAACATAACGCTCAGGATATCTAAGGAAATCAACTATCTCTTGAACCTCCTCTTTTGCCTCTTCTACACCAGCTACATCATCAAACTTTGTTTTTGGTTTTTCAGAACTTACAAGTTTTTTAGAGTTACCCATACCAAGAAGGCCATTACCCATGCTTCTTTGCATTCTTCCAGCTAAAAACATCCAAATAGCTATAATTATCAAAAATGGGAAAAGCCAACCAAACATCTCTGTAAACCAGTTTGTTTCGCTAAAACCTTCATACTCGATTTTGTTTTTATCAAGCTCTTCTATAAGCTGAGTATCCCCTTTTACTATCCTTGTAGTATAAACAGTTGAACCATCAGCAGAGATAGCTCTTATGTAGCTTTGACCTATATTTACTTTTGATACACTCTTTGTTGCTACTAAACTTTTTAACTCTGAGTATGTTACACTTTTAACTCTCGCTTGAGTTGAAGCAAACGAGGCATCACCCTCACCTACTAACATTTTAAATATCAATATTATCACAACTGAGAATATTGCAAATGTTATAAGTGGATTTTGGTTAAAAAAATTGTTGTTATTATTTTGATTATTTGAATCTTGGTTTTGCATATTTCCTTCTTC
>JAFGVR010000211.1 GCA_016937915.1 Campylobacterales bacterium
AAAGAGCAGACGATAGTAGTTGTTACCCATAAACCAATTCTTTTATCATTAGTTGATAGGGTGATTATTTTAACACCTAATGGTATAGCTATAGATGATAAGAAAGAGGTTGTTATAAAGGCTTTATCAAATAACTCTATAAATAAACAACAAAGCAGGGGTTAAAGATGTATGAAGCTAAATTACCATATATATTAAAGATAAACCCTTTATGGATAATTTTTGGTTCTTTGTTTATTGTTGTGATCCCTTTTTTAGTATGGGCTAATTATGCACAACTAGAACAAAGAAGTACAGCTAGTGGAAAGGTTATAGTTACTGCAAAAACCCAGAAGATACAATCAGCTATAGATGGTGTAATAGATCAAATATATGTATCAGAGGGTGAGCGTGTAAAAAAAGGTGATCTTTTGATATCGCTTGATAAAAAACAAAACAGTGCATCACTTGAAGCTATAAAAGCTAAAGTGGCTTCACTTAGAGTTAAACTTCATAGACTAAAGAGTGAAGTATATGGCAATAAACTCGTATATGGTGATAACTTTGTAGATCCAGCATATATGGAGTTTATAACTACTCAGAAAAAACTTTATACTCTTAGACAAAAAGCATTTATGGATGAAGTTAGTTCATTAGAGGAGTCATTGGCTTTAAAAAATGAGGAGTTACGATTAAACAAACCTTTAGTCGATGCTGGTGATATAGGAAGGATGAAACTCATTGTTATAGAAAATGAGATAAATGAGCTTAAGGGGAAGATATTAAATACCAAAAATATCTATTTTCAAACTTCTCAAGAGGAGATGACAAAAGTTGAAGAGGAACTCTCAATCAATGAACAAAATATGATAGAAAAAGAGATATATATACAAAAATCAGATATCTACTCATATATGGATGCTATGGTAAAAGAGATAATAGTTACAACAAAAGGGGCAAAAGTAAAACCAGGTGATGTAATACTTGAACTTTTACCTTTAAATGATGAATTGATTATAGAAGCTAAACTTACACCAATTGATATATCTTTTGTAAAGATTGGACAAATTGCTCATGTTAAATTTGATACTTATGATTATAGTATCTATGGGATGTTTGATGGTGAAGTGATATATGTAAGTCCAGACTCTATGGTAGAAAAAACAAATAAAGGTGATGAACACTATTTTAGGGTAAATATCAGATTAGATAAAAATAGGCTAGTTACAAAAAATGGTAACACTATAGATATAACTCCAGGTATGGGAGCTCAAGTTGATATAATAACTGGAAAAAGAACAGTATTTGATTATCTGGCTAAACCTGTTATAAAGACAATTGATGAATCTTTTACAGAAAGATAATGATTATAATATTTCAATTTGCCAAAAATATTTTTTGATATAGTGTTTTTGGCTATACTTCATTTTTAATATTTTTGTAAAGGTTTTTTAATTTGAGAGATACTGTTTTTATAATTATTTTAGGTTTATTAGTTTATTTAGGGTTTGCAACTGTTTTTGGTGATAGTGCTTTGATGGGGAGTTATGGTGCTGTTTTTGCTAAGTACAATCATCTTTATTTTGGTTATATCTCTTATGTTTATCTTTTTTTACTTTTAGCTCCACTCTTTTTTATATATAAAAATTTCTCATTTAGTTTTCGTAAACTTGAACTTAGTATAGCTACACTTCTTCTGTTTTTTGCATCACTTCTTGCCCAATCTATGTTGGTTGAAAACAATTTTAGAGGTGTACTTGGTGGTGATTTTGTTGATTTTACAAAACCTTTTATCGGTGCTTTTGGGCTTTGGACATTTTGGGCTATCATCACTTCTGTATCTATCCTTATAGTAGTAGATAAAACTACTAGCGAGATAGCAGGTGTGATAAGGGAGCTTTTTAAAAAAAAATTTCAAACGCTAAAACAAGAGAAAAAAGTCACACAAAAACCTAAAGAGGTGGAAAAAAAAAGTGAACCTGTTGTAGATGAAGTTTATGAAGATGAGATTGATGATGATTTTGAGGATGAGATAGAGATAAAAGTTATCAAAAGGGAAGAGAAAAAAGAGTTTAATGATGAGTTTGAATCAAATAACAGTTTTGATGAAGATATAGATAAACCAACATATTTAAGAAAGAAAAAAGAGATAGAGGTTAAAGAGGATAAAGATATAAAAGATACTAAAGAAGATGCCACTCAAGAAGAGCTTGAAGAGGAGATCGAAAATGTATCTCAAGAAAAAGAGATAATCAAACCGATAAAACCAAAAACTAAAAGCTCAGTTGTTGTAAGTGAGCTTGAGGAAAATACTAAACTTCTTGATAGTTTAGAAAAGGGTGAAACTGAAAAACCAAAAAACTTTAAACTTCCAAGTGTTGATTTTTTACAAAAACCAGATGGCAAATCACATAATATAGACGAAAATGAGCTTGATGAAAAGATAGAATATCTTATAGAAAAACTTGCACATTTCAAGATAGATGGTGATGTTGTCCGCACCTACGCTGGTCCAGTTGTTTCAACATTTGAGTTTAAACCTGCTGCAAATGTAAAGGTGAGCAAGATCTTAAACCTCCAAGATGACCTTGCTATGGCTCTATCAGCCGAGACTATCCGCATCCAAGCACCAATCCCTGGAAAAGATGTAGTGGGGATCGAGATACCAAACGATAGTTTTGAGACTATATACCTCAGAGAACTACTTGATTCAAAGATATTTAAAGAGGCTGCATCTCCACTCACAATCGCACTTGGAAAAGATATAGTTGGTAAACCTTTTATAACGGATCTTAAAAAACTTCCCCATCTTCTTATAGCTGGAACTACAGGTAGTGGTAAAAGTGTGGGGATAAATGCGATGATACTCTCACTTTTATATAAAAATTCACCAGATCAGCTTAGACTTTTGATGATAGACCCTAAGATGCTAGAGTTTTCCATATACAACGACATACCGCATCTTTTAACTCCAGTTATCACAAAACCAAAACAAGCAATAGTGGCACTTAATAATATGGTAAATGAGATGGAACGCCGTTATGAACTGATGGCAGAGGCAAAAACAAAAAATATAGAAAACTATAATGAAAAA
>JAFGVR010000212.1 GCA_016937915.1 Campylobacterales bacterium
AGATGAGACGCCAAGCCAAAACAGAGCTGTAACACCTTTTTTTACATCAACATCGCAGGAGTTGATAGAAAAAGCAGATGATGCATTTCAAAATGATGATAAAGAGAAAGCTTTGGCACTCTTACTTGAAGCTATACAACAAGAGCCAGATAATTCAGAGGCTTTATTTAAAGTGGGTTATATACTTCAAAAACAAGATGATAATGATGATGCACTTGATTATTATAAAAAAGCGTTGGAGTTTGATGAACAAAATGAGTTTATCCATAACTCTGTGGCATCGATATACCGTGCAAATAAAGAGTTTACATCTGCTAAGATGCATCTAAACAGATCTTTAGAGCTAGATGATAAAAACCCTCTAACTTACTATAACTATGGAAATCTTTTAGTAGATATGCAAAACCCTGAGGGTGCTAAGGGTATGTACGAAAAAGCTTTAGAGCTAGACCCAGAGTTTGAAGAGGCAAGGAGAGAGCTTGAAAATCTCGCAGATATATGATTTTTTAAATGAACTCTCACCATTTGAGTTGCAAGAGGGATGGGATAACTCTGGACTTTTGGTTGGTGATTTTTCAGCTGAGGTGACAAAAGTAGCACTTAGCATCGATGTTGATGAGGCTCAGATAGATGCACTTGAAGAGGGTACATTGTTAATTACTCACCACCCTATAATCTTTGGTGGATTAAAACAGTTGGAGTTTAATAAATACCCAGCAAATCTAATCCAAAAGATGATACGAAAAAACATCTCAAATATCGCTATGCATACAAACTTTGACCAAACGCATCTAAATGATTATGTTGCAAAAGAGGTTTTGGGGTATGAGATAGTTAAAAAAGATGGGTTTGTGGCTTATCTAGATGTTAATGAAGATTTTGATACATTTGCTAAAAAAGTATCGTCTGCATTTAACTTGCCCCACTCAAAATGTGTAAAATGTACAGATTTTGTAAAAACAGCAGCACTAACTACAGGCTCAGGAGCTTCACTTATGCGTAGTATAGATGCTGATTGTTTCTTGACAGGTGATATAAAATATCACGATGCGATGGAGGCAAAAAGTATAAAAATCTCGATGATAGATATTGGTCATTATGAGAGTGAACAGTTTTTTGGAGAAATTTTAGAAAAACATTTGAAAAATTTAGGTTTAGAAGTTATAATTTCAACTTCAGAAAATCCATTTACATACATCTAGTAGTAAAAAGTGCCTCTTGCGTTAAAAAAAAGAGGCTGTGTAATTTGAATAAAACCCCAAAGGGAGCCTATGAACAAGCACTTAAAACAACTAATAGACCTTGCAAAGATAGATAAAGAGATTGATGCATTTGAACCTCAGATAGAAGAAGCAAACTACAATTATGAAGCAGCACTTGCAAAAACACAAAGTATTAGAAGTGATATAGACAGCTTACATGATGAGATCAAAGATGATCAAGTAAAAAAAGCTAAAAATGAACTTCATCTAAAAGAGCTAGCACAAAAGCTTGAAGATAATGCTAAAAAAAGTGCAGATGTAAAAACTGAGAGAGAGATGAAGTCTCTTCAACTTGAAGAGGAGATAGCAAAAGAGCAAATCGTTTTTGCTAATGAAGAGATAGAGAGATTAGATAGAATCATAGATGCTAAAAATGAGCAGATAGAATCTGCAAAAGAGTCATTAGTTGAGCTTGAAGCTAACTTAGAGAAGGTAAAAGCTGAAGTTGATGAAAAACTTTCTAATATAAACCAAGAGAGACAAGAGGTTTTCAAAGCAAAAGAGATCCTTTTATCTGATATAAACCAAAAAGGTTTAGCATTTTATCAAAAAATCCGTCGTTGGGCTAAAAATACTACAGTTGTAACTGTTGAAGAACAAGCTTGTATGGGTTGTCATATGGTTATAAATGATAAAACTTATGCAGATGCTATCAAAGGTGAAGAGATAACAAACTGTCCTCACTGTGGCCGTATCCTTTATGTGGAAACTGCTAACTAATAGGTAACTCCTATATTTACCCTAACCTACTATTTACTGAGTTTAGTGCTATATATCTTAGCACTACCTCTTTTGGTATATCTATCATTTAAACCAAAATACAAAAATTCGATTCCAGCAAGATTTTTTTTATTTAAAAACAGAGCTTTTAGCACTGATGATGGCATCTGGTTTCATGTATGCTCACTTGGTGAAGCAAGAGCTTTAAAACCTATCTTAGATAAACTTAATGGTGAAGATATCAAGATAACCACCATCACCCAAACAGGGCAGAGTGAAGCTAAGAAATATGACGCAGAAGTTAGATACCTCCCGTATGAGCTTTTTTTACCTTTTTGGATGAAAAAGCAAAAAGTTTTGGTGGTTTTAGAGGCTGAGTTTTGGTATATGCTTTTTATATTAGCATCTAATAAAGGCTCAAAAATCATCTTGCTAAATGCAAGAATATCTGAAAAAAGTGCTAAAAAGTATCTTCAGTTTGGTTGGTTTTATAAAAAGATGTTGGAGAGAGTTGAGATAGTTTATGCTCAAAGTGAGTCTGATAAAAATAGATTTTTGGCACTTGGTGCTAAAAACATAAAAGTGATAGGAAATATAAAATTAGCTGGTGAGATAAAAAAAACTGAGGAGTATCTAAAACCAAATCGTGAAGTGATAGTGGCAGCTAGTACCCATGAGGGTGAGGAAGAGAGTACTTTAAAAGCTTTTGTTGAGTACAAAAAGCAATTTGATGCTACACTTTTTATAGTGCCACGCCATCCTGAGAGGTTTGATAAAGTTTATGAACTTATGGTGGCTTATGCTTCTATACATAAACTTACTCTATCGAGGTTTTCAAAAGATAAAAATTTTAAATCAGATATGGTATTAGTAGATGCTATGGGGGAGTTAAACAATATATACGCTATAGCTGATATAGCGATATTAGGCGGTGCATTTAGAGATGATGTGGGTGGACACAATCCGCTTGAACCTGCAAACTTTGGATGCAAGATAATCACTGGTAAACACTTTTTTCATCAAAAAGAGCTTTTTAAATATGTGCATCATGTTCAGTATGTAGAAGCTGATGAGATACATAAAGCTTTAAGGGGTGCAAAAGAGCTTCCCCCATCAACAGTAGATGAGAAGATAGATTTAGAATCAGTGATAAAAAAAATAAAGGATATAAAATAATGGCAAATGAGAAAGCGTATAAGCTTTTAGCACAGCAAGAGGGGATCTCAAACTCAAACGCAAAATCGATCATAGATCGCGGTCTTGTGTATGTTGGAAACAAAAAAGTGATGGTAGCTCGTGGAGAGGTTGATGATAGAACAATCTTTAGAGTTATCAAGATAGAAAAACCAAATATCATATTTCAAAATGATGATATTTTGGTAGTGGATAAACCACCTTATGTAAACTCTGATGAGATGGAGAGTATGTTTAAGGGGACTAAACTTTTACACAGACTTGACCGTGAAACAAGTGGAGTTTTGATGCTTGTTAAAAACGAAGAGTTTAGAGAAAAAGCTATCAAAGAGTTTAAAAAAGATAATGTTTATAAAGAGTACATTGCTTGGGTAGAGGGGATTTTAAGTGAGCCAGTTGAGGTTGATAAACCAATTTTGACTACAAAGAAAAACAACCGTGCTACTTCAAATGTATCTTCAAAAGGAAAAAGTGCAAGAAGTGAATTTTTCCCTGATATTGTAAGTGCTAAAAAAACAAAAGTAAAATGTATCATCCATCAAGGTAGAACTCACCAGATTCGTGTTCACTTAAGATACATAGACCACCCTATCATAGGTGATGAGCAGTATGGTGGAAGAAGATCTAAAAGAATGATGCTTCACGCTCATAAAGTTAGACTCTTAGGGATGGAATTTGTAGCTCCTGAACCAAAGGCTTTTGTACACTTTGAATAGCATCTACATCGGCATCGATCTAGCTTGGGGGGAGAAAAATCTCTCTGGGTTTTGTGTGATGGATGCTAGTTCTAAAAAGTTAAAGATAAAAGAGATTAAACTTTTAAAGTCTATAGATGAAATAATCGAAAATATTTTAAAATATAAAGATTTCAATGTTTATGTTGGTGTAGATGCCGCTTTGGTTGTGCCAAATGAGAGTGGAAATAGAGATGTTGAAAAAAAGTTTAACAAAGATTTTTCCCACTATAAAATCTCAATGCTCCCTGCAAACAAAAAAATCCTATCAAAATACAGCCCAAAACTTAGAACAATAGAGTTATATGAAAAACTTGCATCTTTTGGATTTGAGATGGATTACAACTCATCAAAAGTTATATTTGAGGTTTATACCCACTCAACTATAGCGATGTGTTTTAACAACCATAAAATCATCCCATACAAAAGAAAAAAAGGTCGTGATACTCAGTTTATAAAACAACAGCTTGGCATCTATAGAGATTATCTAAAAAAAGAGTTTGCATCTCATGAGATTTTTAAAACAGATATAGCTGAACTTAAAGGTAAAATGGTAAAAGATTTTGAAGATAAACTAGATGCCATCACTTGTGCATATAGCATCTATTATTGTCGCCATAACGATTGCAAGTTTTATCAAGTTGATGGTAAGGATGTTTTAGTAACCCCAATTAGCAAATGGAGAGTTTATATGCTTAGATGCTCTGATGATAGTATATATACAGGGATAACTTCAGATATAGATAAAAGGGTTTATGAGCATAACAACTCAAAAAATGGTGCAAAATACACTAGGCTTAGGCGACCAGTTGAGTTGGTTTACTATGAGAATGCTTTAGATAGAATAGATGCAAGTAAGAGGGAGTACGAGATAAAACAGTTATCTCGTACCAAAAAGTTAGAACTTATAGAGAACTATTCAAAAAACAGCTGATCAATACCAGCCTCTTTTGCTTTGTATAGCATCATATCAGCGTTATCTAGTGCATCTTCTAAAACTTCATCTTGATTCATAGCTGCACCTATAGAGATAGTTAAGTTGATGACATTTTCATTATCTATCTTAAGTGGAGCTTCTTGCACTTTCTCTTTTAGACGGTGTAAGATGTTTAGAGTTGATTCGTGAGTTGTATTTTTTAGGATGATACAAAAATCCTCTACACCATATTTAGCTATTAAATCTATATAACTTGTATTTGATACTAAGATATTTGCAACATGAGTTATCATCTTATCTGCAAACTCACTTCCATAAGTGCTTTTTAGTTTTTGGAAAAAGTCTATGGTTACCATCACAAAAGCACACTTCTCATCACTCTCTTGTATCTCAGCAGCATACTCTTTTACATGATTTATAAGATATAATCTACTATATAGTCCAGTTAGGTAGTCACGGTTTGCATGGTTTGTGATTATCTGGATATTTTCAAGAGACTCTATTGTGTTGTCGATGCGACAACTAAACTCCTCTTTTGAGAAAGGTTTTGTGATATAGTCATTTGCACCTTGTTTTAAAAACAAAGCATTTATCTCATCTTCGTTGTTTGATGATAGGGCTATTATCCCCATATCAGATTTGCTATAAGTTTTTCTTATCTCTTGAGTAAGTTGTAGTCCATCCATAACAGGCATATTGTAGTCTGTTATAACTAAAGTTATCTCAGGTTTAACCTCTAGCATCCCCATAGCCTCTTCACCGTGAGCTACTGTTATAACATTGTAAAAAAGGTTTTGGAGCATATTTTGTATCTGTTTTCTAAATATCATAGAATCATCAACTACTAAAACAGTGTGATTTCTGTTTTTTTGAAGTCTCTCTATCTTGTGGATGATATAGTTGATATCGTTTATACCACTTTTATTTACATAATCTATGATGTTTTTTTGAAGTATCTTTTTTCTAAACTCTTTGTCTATATTTCCACTTAAAACTATAACTTTGTTTCCATCTTCAAGAGCATAATCAACTACCTCACCATTTGGTGCATCTGGGAGATTTAGATCAAGTAGAGTTAAAAAATAGTTGTATTTTTTTAAAAAAAGTTTCGCTTCTGAGAGTTTGTAAGCTACATCCACTTCTATATCAAGTTCGGTTTGGATTTTTTTTGCCATTAGCTTAGCTAGTGCTTTGTTATCTTCAACTACAAGTATTCTATCGGACATCTTAAACCTTATTGTAATTTTTCGTGATTCTAACATATTTCACTCTCAACTTTGTTGATATTTGCTAATATACTTTTATGAATTATCGTGATGTAACTATAGAGAATCTTTTAATAAAAAAAAATGTTTTTTTAACAGGTGGGGCAGGAGTTGGTAAAACAACTATAACAAATGAGGTTATAAAATATTTTGAATCAGAATCGAAAAAAGTAGCAAAACTAGCATCTACAGGGATGGCTGCTACACTCATAGGTGGGCAGACACTTCATAGCTTTTTTGATTTGGCGATTGCATCTGATTTGGATGAGTTGGAGCAAAAAGGTAAGCTTGGCATCCAAAAAAAAGTCCATAAACTTATCTCTTCAATGGACCTTATCGTTATAGATGAGATATCTATGGTTAGTGATGCAGTTTTGGAGATGATAGCTTATAGATTAAAGCAGGTAGATTTTAGCGGAGCTATCCTTATAGTGGGTGACTTTTTACAGTTGCCACCAGTTGTTAGGGGTGGTAGTGTGAGTTTTGCGTTTGAATCACCATCTTGGAAGGAGTTTGATTTTCAAAAGATAGAACTAACACATATATACAGAACTGATGATAAAGATTTTATAGAGCTTCTAAACAAAGTAAGATTTGGTGAGATAGATGAGGATGTTCACAACCATCTAAATGAGTTTATAAAACCCTTACCTGAGGATTTGGGTGAATTTACTTTTTTGTTTGGTAAAAATATATCTGCATCCAACCATAACAAGCGTCAGTTATCATTTTTAGATGGGGAGCTTTTTAGTTTAGAATCAGAGATAATAAAACATACTAAAGATGCAAAAGATGTTGATATAGAGAGATTTTTTAACGATGCAAGGATAGATAAGGTTTTAGAGTTAAAGATAGGGGTGCCTGTGCTTTTTACAAGAAACTCTTGGAACTATTTTAATGGTGAGCGGGGTAGGGTGATAAACATAGACGCAAACTATGTTTATGTCCAAAAAAGTGATGCTAAGATAGTAAAACTTGAGAAGATAAAACAGAGTAAAACAAGATGGGTAGAGAAAAAAAAAGATGCAAAGAGTGAGATGGTTGAGGAGGAGATATTTAGCATCTATCAGTACCCTATAAAACTAGCTTATGCTATCACGATACACAAATCTCAAGGGATGAGTATAGAAGATTTGATAATAGAGACAAATGAGATATTTGCACCAAGTCAGTTTTATGTAGCCCTATCAAGAAGTTCAAATCCTAAAAGATTGACTTTAATAGCTCCAAAAGTTCAATGGCATAGACTAATATATATTAATAATAAAGCTTTGAATTTTGTATATACATAAAGTAACATATAGTAACTATATTATAAGTTTTAACTATAGTTTTGTATTAGATAAGGTTTTATTTATACTTAAACTGTAGTATTAGCGATAGTTATAAAAGTATAAGGAAAATATATGTTTGGTGGTAAAAGTGCTAGGCTTGAGACTGAGTTAAAAATAAAAGATGAAGAGATAAAAAAGTTAAAAGACGAGCTTGAATCTGCTAATAACCGTATTTACGATTTGGAA
>JAFGVR010000213.1 GCA_016937915.1 Campylobacterales bacterium
AGTAGTGCTTTGTTCACTATATCTGTTTTTTAGAGAACTTCCGTGGGAGGGTGACTCTCACATACATACCCTTATGGAGCTTGCGGCTACACTTTTAGCTTTGATGATAGGTATATCTGGACTTTTACGCTAATATGCAAAAAGGGATGAGACCCTTTTTTTGTTCATTGGTGCAGGTTTTTTAGGGACTGGTTTTTTAGATGGGTACCACGCCATAGTTACTTCAGAGTATTTCATAAGAACTTACCCATCACCCCCTGAGAGTCTTATACCTTGGAGTTGGATAGCATCTAGACTTTATCTCTCAGTGTTTCTTTTTTGGGCGTATCTTAACTATAAAAAAGAGAGTCAAGACAAAGCCTACAAGATAAAACCTAAACTTGTTTATCAGATAACTTTCATATCATCTATAGCCTCATTTATCTTTTTTGCCACCACCCCATTGCCTCAGGCTTATTATGATGATTTTTTCTTTCACAGACCAGAAGAGTTGCTTCCTGCACTTTTCTTTGGACTAGCATTTATAGGTTTTTATACAAAAGGGGGATGGAAAAAAGAGAGTTTTGAGTACTGGCTTGTGATGGCACTTATAGTTAGTTTTATATCGCAAGTTGTGTTTATGTCATTTTTACATGAGCTTTTTGATTATGAGTTCGATATGGCTCACCTACTTAAAAAAGCTAGTTATATAGCTGTACTTATAGGTATATATATAAGTATGCTACACTCGTTTCAAAAAGAGGTAACACTTACAAATGAGTTAAAATCACAAAAAGAGCAGTTTGAGACCATATACCAAACCACGATGGATGGTTTGGCTATCTTGGATTTAGATACCAACTTCATACAATTTAATGGTGCATACACAGAGCTTACAGGTTACTCAAAAGAGGAGCTTTTACAAAAATCTTGTGTTAGCATGAGTGTACCTGAAGATGTTGAAAAATCAAAAAAAATCATACAAGAGGTTTTAGAAAAAGGTTATGTAAAAAACTTTGAAAAATCGTGTGTAAGAAAAGATGGTTCTATCATAAATATAGATATGTCGATATCTCTCATGGCAGATAAAAAACATTTTTTAGTAAGTACTAAAGATATGACTCAATACAAGCATCTGATGAGTGAACTAGAAAAACAACATACCCATCTGCAAAAGATAATCGACGGGATGCGTGACCCAATCATGGTTATAAATAAGGCTTATAATGTAATCCTTATGAACAAAGCTGCAACCATCGTAGCAAATAACAGAGGTTTTAAAGAAAAAAACAATCCAAAATGTTTTGAGATGGTGCATCTTTTTACAACACCTTGCAAATCAAATGGGAAAAGATGTTTGATGGATGAGGTATCAAAAGCTAAAACAGCAAAAACGATACTCCATAAAGAGTATGACGAAAATGGCCATGAAAGGTTAGTAGAGGTATCTATTACACCACTTTTAGATGATGATGGAGAGGTATATGCTTTTATAGAATCTGGTCATGATGTTACAGAACTGGTATATATGAAAGAGGAGCTGCATCGTCAGATCAATTATGATAAACTAACAACACTTCCAAACAGAACACTTTTTATGGAACTTTTCAATGATTTTGTAAAAAAATCACAAAGACATAAAAACAAAGCAGCAATTATCTTGATAGATATAGACCACCTAAAAGGGGTAAATGATTCATTTGGTCATAAAGCAGGTGATAAGGTTATAAAAAAATTTGCAAAATGGCTGAGTGATAGTGTAAGGGGTGAAGATACTGTAGCTAGATTTGGCGGAAACACATTTGGTGTACTTTTGGAAAATATAGATGAAAATATGGCTCCAATTAGGGTACTTGAAAATTTAACTCAGATTATAAAAGATGAGCATATCCTCATAGACGATAATTCCCTTAGCATCACTTATAGTGCTGGAATATCTATCTACCCTGATGATGGTAAAGATATAGATGCTATATACAGAAATGCAGATGCAGCACTTTATCTAGCAAAAGATTCAGGTAGAAACAATTATAAATTTTATACAAATGAGCTTACACAAAAAGCGTATGAGCGTGTGATGCTAGAGAGTAGCTTAAGGTATGCATATAAAAATGAAGATTTTATGATCTACTATCAACCTCAATACGATGCTAGGTATAACTCTATCATAGGTGCTGAAGCTCTTTTAAGGTGGGAGCATAAAACTTTAGGATTTATCTCACCTGCCAAATTTATCCCTGCTCTTGAGAGTTCAAACCTTATGGTTGGTGTTGGTGAATGGATAATAAAAACTGTGTTTTTACAAACTGCCAAATGGATGCAAGATGGACTTAACCCTGGAGTTGTATCTATAAATCTATCTATGGTTCAGCTTCGTAGAGGTGATGAGCTAGTACAAAGGATAGAAAAACTTTTGGATGAGACAAACTGCAAGGCTCAGTGGATAGGTTTTGAGGTCACAGAGAGTATGATGATGGAGAATCAGGAGTTTATCATAGATGTTTTAAACAAGATATCAAAAATGGGCTTTATGATATCTTTGGATGATTTTGGTACAGGCTACAGCTCACTTGCTTATTTGAAAAAACTCCCTATAAATAAACTAAAAATTGATAAATCGTTTATAGATGATCTCCCAGATGACAAAGATGATGTCATACTCTCCAAAACCATCATAAGTATGGCTGAGAATTTTGGTTTTGGCATAATAGCTGAGGGGGTTGAGAAAAGTGTTCAAAAAGAGTTTCTTTTACTAAACGGATGCCATGAGATACAAGGGTTTTTCTATAGTAAACCATTAAGTGCAGTTGATATTACTACAGTTTTAAAAGATAAGAAAGTTTCTTAAAATTAGTGAAGCTAAGAGTATATCTTTTGTGATTTAGTAGAAACTATCATAATAAGTACTGATTCTTTTTTAAGTCATTGATTAC
>JAFGVR010000214.1 GCA_016937915.1 Campylobacterales bacterium
GAAAAATAAAACAACTCCAACTATAAAAAAAGTGCTTGAATTTGTAAGCCCCATAATTAAAAAAGAGATTATAAAAAGTATGATAGATATAAGAAATATTTGCTTTGGTTTGTTATGTTTTTCACCAAATACTGCAGCTGGTCCCATGGCAACTAAACCAAATATCATAGCTGGAAGGTAAACCATATATAGGTCAGATTTTTGCCAGTTAAAATCATTACTTGTTAGTATGATAGGGATTAAAACAAAAGCTACAGTCATTAAACCTTTTTGCATCGTATTTATGATTATCATATTTAAAAGGTTTACATCTTTTAAAATATCTATAGTTTTTGTTTTATTGTGGTATTTGTGTTTGATTTTAGGTGGTGTAGGTACTTTTGTAAAAAGTAAAATGATAGATAGTAGTGCTAAAAAAGATGTTATGATAAATAGAGTATCTATCCCATAAGCAGCTCCTAAAACAGGACCAAGTCCCATAGCTAGAGTAAAACTAAGTGCGATCGAAGCTCCCATGATAGCCATAGCTTTTGAGCGAATCTCCTCCTCAACAAGATCTGAAATCATAGCAGTTATAACCGAACCAATTGCACCAGCACCTTGTAAAAAACGCCCTAGCATCAAAGTGTATATATCATTAGCATAAGCAGCTATAATTGAACCAACTAAAAATATTAAAAGACCGATTAGAAGTGTAGGTTTTCTCCCTATCTTATCACTAAGAGTTCCAAAAGGAATCTGAAAAACAGCTTGTGTTAGAGCATATCCACCAACTACTATACCAACTAGCATCATGTTATCTGTCATACTAGATGCATAAATAGATACAACTGGTAAAACTAAAAATAGTCCAAAAAATCTAAGTGATAAAACTGCAGAAAAAGGTAAAATTTTTTTAAACATAATATATATCCCTATTTATTGTATAATCTTGCCATTATAATAAAAGATGCTTTATTTAAGGATTAGATTTGAAATTAGTTTTAGCTACTGGTAATAAAGGTAAAGTTAGAGAGATAAAAGAGCTTTGCAGTGAACATGAGGTGATCCCTTATTCAGAACTTATAGATGAGTTTGAGATAGTTGAGGATGGTGATACTTTTAAAGAAAATGCACTTATAAAAGCTAGAGCTGTTTATAGAGCTTTAGAAAATAGTTCAAAGATAGATGCAGATACAGTGGTGATAGCTGATGATAGTGGCATAAGTGTAGATGCACTGGGGGGTGAGCCTGGTATATATAGTGCTAGATACGCAGGTGTTGGAGCTTCAGATAAAGATAATTTATATAAACTTATCCAAGCCTTAAAAGATAAAAATGAAAAAAATTCAAAAGCTCATTACACTGCTGCTATAGCGATAGTGACAAAAGATGCAGAGTTTAGTGTTCATGGCTGGATGTATGGTGATGTTATAGATGAGGCTATAGGTGATGGTGGTTTTGGATATGATCCAATGTTCATACCAGATGGATTTGATAAAACTTTAGGTGAACTTGATAATGAGATAAAAAAGGGTGTCTCACACCGTTCTAAGGCATTAGAACTTGCAAAAACTGTTATAAAAACTTTGTAAAAGAGACTCCATCCATGGAGCTATTGCCGTACATCCATTTATTAAAGGCTTTTTATAGTACTTTTTGACTTAGATTGTAAAAAGAGTTTTCTAAAACTCTTAGCAATCTTTGAAAAAAGCTACCGTGTCTATTTGGGGTTTGCATGATATCTCCTTTAAAATACAGTAATTAGAATTACTGTAAACAAACTCAGATATATCAAGCAAAAAATATTCCAAATTAGCTATAAAAAGCTAAAAGTAACACCCCAAATAAGATTCTATACACCCCAAAAGCTATAAAAGTAAAATTTTCTAAAAATTTTATGAAAAGCTTCATTGTAAAGTAAGCTACTATAAAAGATACAACAAAACCAACACCTAATGTAAGTAAGTTTGAATCTGAAAATTCGTTGTAGTGCTTAAGTAGGTCATACGCTGTAACTGCACCCATAACAGGAAGAGCTAGTAAAAAGCTAAATTCGGCACTAGCTTTTCTGCTCATACCAACAAGTAAAGCACCGATGATAGTAGAACCCGCTCTACTTGTCCCTGGAATTAGTGCAAAAACTTGGGCAAAACCAACAATCATTGCCTGTTTTAGTGTGATTTGTTCGACATCTTCTATCAGATGCGTTTCATTTGGTATGAAAAACTTTTCAACAAGGATAAATATAACACCACCAACTATAAACATGATAGCTACTATCTGTATATTGAACATCTCTTTGATTTGATCTGAAAATATAAATCCAATAGCACCAAGTGGAATAAAAGCCAAACAGATTTTAAACCAGAGACCTATTTTTTTTGGTGTGAATTTGTCTTTGTAATTAGCTATCACAGCTAAAATTGCAGCAAACTGGATAATAACTTCAAATGCAGTGTTGATGTTTGTTTGTTCAATACCTAAAAATCCACTAGCTACTATAAGATGTCCAGTAGATGAGATAGGTAAAAATTCCGTAAAACCTTCGATTATTCCTAATATTATCGCTTCAAGTATTGTCATAAGTAATTATATCATAAATTTAACTTTAACTAATATTAGATATAATGCTGAGAATTAATTAAACATCGTAGGAACAAAATATGTTACTTTTTACGCCTGGACCAACTCCAGTACCTTTAAATGTTCGTAATGCTATGGCTGAGGAGACAATGCATCATCGTACTCCAGAATTTGAAGCGATATTTGAAAAAACTAGGTCGCATCTTTTTAAACTTTTTAAGACTGATGAAGTTGTTATGATTGCATCAAGCGGAACAGGTGCTATGGAAGCTGCTGTTATCAATTTATGTCATAAAACTTTACTCAATGTTGATAGTGGTAAATTTGGTGAGAGATTTGGAAAAATAGCAAAAGCTCATGGACTTGGCAGTGTTGATGTTAAAAATGAGTGGGATACCCCTGTAGATGTAGATGCTGTAGTTGAGATGGTAAAAAATAACTCAGATATAGATGCTATAGCTGTTCAGATAAGTGAGTCAGCTGGTGGCCTTCGTCACCCTGTAGAAGAACTTGCAGCTGCAGTTAAAGCTATAAACCCAAACATTATGATTATAGCGGATGGGATCACGGCTGTTGGTGTTGAGAAGATAGATGTTACAAATATAGACTGTTTGATAGCTGGAAGCCAAAAAGCGTTAATGCTTCCTCCTGGCCTTGCTATTTTAGGTTTATCAAACGGTGCTATAGAGAAAATCGGTAAAGGTAAGGGTTATTATCTAAACCTTGCAACTGAGATTAAAAAGCAGCGTGAAAACACAACAGCTTGGACAGCAGCTACAACTCTTACTATAGGATTGTTAGAGATTTTAGAGACTATAGAGAGAGATGGTGGGCTAGATAAATTATATGTTGATACTGCACTTAGAGCGAAAGCTGTTTGCAGCTCTCTTGAAGCACTTGGACTTCACATATACCCTAAAACTCCAGCAAAATCTATGACAACTATCGATGATGTAGATGCTAATGCTATTAGAAAGATATTAAAAGATGACTATCAGGTAAATGTAGCTGGTGGACAAGATCATTTAAAAGGTAAGATATTTAGAATCAACCAAATGGGACTTATCCCAGCTTATGAGATGGCATGGGTTGTAAATGCAGTTGAACTTGCCCTTGATAAACTTGGTCGTAGAACTTATGATGGTAGTGCAAATAAGATATTTAATGAGATATATTGCAAGAGAGAAGCTTAATGCTAGAACATGAGATCCCAAATGGCTCGAAACTTTATTTTGGAGCAAGTGCCAAACTAAAAAGAGAGATCGAGAGGGTAGCTAGCGATATTTTAGACTCTTATGGGTATGAGGAGATAGTTACACCTATCTTTTCATATCAGCAACACATGAGTATATCTGATGAGACTAAACTTATCAGAATCAATGATGAAAAAAACAATCCAATCTCTTTAAGAGCTGATTCAACTATAGATGTAGTTAGAATCATAGAGAAAAGACTTGGAAGAAATACTACACATAAAAAATGGTTCTATGTTCAGCCTATATATACATATCCTACAAAAGAGCAGTATCAAGTTGGTGTTGAGTATATGGATGAGAGAGATCTATCTTCGGTTTTAAATATTGCAAATGAGATATTTGAAAAACTTGAAGTAACCGCACTTATACAAATATCAAATATGAAAATTCCACATATTTTAGTTGAGATGTTTGATGAACTTACTCTAGATGACTTTAGACATATAAATATAGATAAATTTTTAAGTTTAAAAGTTGATTGGTTAAAAAAACTTGTTTATCTTCAACATATTGAACAACTAGATGAGATTTTAGATATAGTGCCTCAATCTATAAAAGAGGAACTTTTAAAAATGAGAGAGCTTTGTGAAAAATCTAGCTCAAAAAATAGTGTTTTAGCACCAATGTATTATGCAAATATGCTTTATTATGATGAACTATTTTTTAGAATAATCGATAAAAATGAAGTATATGCTATGGGTGGAAGATATAAAAATGAAGAGTTAACCTCTGTAGGCTTTGCAATATATACAGATGAAATCATAGAAAAGAAAGGAGCACTAAAAGATTGATGTTTTTAGCATCTATTTTTTAGTATTTGAAATATGTCAAATAAAGCAGATTTAATTGTCGGCATCCAGTGGGGTGACGAAGGTAAAGGTAAGATAGTTGATGCACTTGCATCTAAGTATGATATGGTTTGTAGAAGTCAAGGTGGTCATAACGCAGGGCATACTATATGGGTAGATGGTGTCAAGTACGCACTTCACCTTATCCCTTCTGGTGTTTTAAACCCAAAAGCTATAAATATAGTAGGAAATGGTGTAGTTTTATCACCAGAATCTATAATAAAAGAGATGACACAGTTTGAAAACTTAGAGGGTCGTTTATATATCTCTGATAAAGCTCATTTAAATCTACCTTATCATGCACTTATAGATCAGGCAAAAGAGAGACTAAAGGGTGATAAGGCTATTGGTACTACAGGAAAAGGGATAGGGCCAACTTATGCTGATAAGATAAGCAGAACTGGCTTTAGAGTTGGTGAGCTTTTAAATCCAGAGAAACTTTGTAATTCGATATTGGAATATTTTGAACAAAATCGTGCAATTTTTGATGTTTATGAGATAGCTACACCAAATAAAGATGAGCTTTTAAACGAACTTCAAGGTTATAAAACAAAGCTCGCTTCATACATCACCGATACTACTCAGATGGTTTGGAAAGCTTTAGACGAAGATAATAAAAAGATACTTTTAGAGGGTGCTCAGGGTACACTTTTAGATATTGATCATGGAACATACCCTTATGTAACTTCAAGCTCAACTGTAAGTGCTGGTTCATGTACAGGTCTTGGGATAAATCCTAAAGATATAGGCAAAGTTATAGGGATAGTAAAAGCTTATTGTACTCGTGTTGGTAATGGACCATTTCCTAGTGAAGATTTAGGCGAAGATGGTGCAAGACTTGGTAAACAAGGACATGAATTTGGAACTACAACTGGTCGTGCTAGAAGATGTGGATGGTTTGATGCTATAGCTACTCGTCACGCTGCAAGACTTAATGGTTGTGATGAATTAGCAGTTATGAAACTTGATGTATTAGATGGTTTTGAAGAGGTAAAAATTTGTGTAGCTTATGAGTATAATGGTGAACAAATAGATTGTATGCCAGCAGATTTAGATGCAGTAAAACCGATTTATAAAACTTTTAAAGGGTGGGATAAATCAGTTGGTATAAGAAATTTTGACGATTTACCGCAAAATGCACAAGATTTTGTAAGAACGATAGAGGAGATATCTAAAACAAAAGTTGGGATAATCTCTACTTCACCTGAGAGAGAAGATACGATTATCCTATAATTTAGGAAGATTTTCAAATGAAAAGCCGATTTCACTCTATAGTCAACTTGAAAAAAAACAAGATGCAAGAGAGTGAACAGGCTCTTTCAAAAGCAAATATGGCTTTTAATAATGCTAAGACAGCATTAGAAAACTCTTATGAAGAGTTAAAAAATATTCAACCTCCTCAAACTGGTTTAATGGGTCAGTTTTTAACCTCTCGCATATTACTCTCAACTCAAAGAGATACTATAGAACATAATAAAA
>JAFGVR010000215.1 GCA_016937915.1 Campylobacterales bacterium
AACTATATATACCCAAGGATGGTACATATATATATAGATGAGATATCAAAATTAACATCACTTAATGTAGTTGGATTTGATTTTAAACCTTTGGGATGCAAAGATTTTAAAGATACTATAAAAGATATATATAAACAAAAACCAGATGCGATTATAAACCTAATAAATGGAACTTCAAATGGGTATTTTTTTGAACAACTTTATGAGATAGATAAAGGGAAAAAGATACCAGTGTTTTCAACTAGTTTAGACGAAAATGGTATATCAAATATAGATTCAAAATATATAGATGGGCATTATGGTGCTTGGAACTATTTTAATTCACTAAATAATGAAAAAAACAAAAAATTAAAAGAGTTGGTAAAAAAAAGATATGGGGAAGATTTTAAGATAACTGATGCTGGGTATGAAACATATTTGGCATTTGAGTTGTATATAAGAGCTTTATTGGAGTCAAAAGATAACGATATGAGAAGTATAAAAAAAAGTATCAAGATGGATAGTTTAGATACTGCTATGGGGATAGTATATGTAGATATGAAAAATAATCATATCCATAAAAATATAAAGATAGGTAAGATAAAAGATGGTGATTATTCTATAGTTTGGAGTTCAAAGATCATAAATGAACCAAATCCATACCCTGAGTTTAAAACAAAGGATTTTTGGATAGGAAAAGAGTTAGAGCTAAAAAAAGAGTTTTTAAATGGGTGGCAAAGTGATAAAGCTTATGGGAGTTTTAGATGAGTAGATGGTACACACTTCACATAAAAAATGAGATACTTTTTTGGTTTTTTATCCTAGCGTTGGTACCTTTGTTTTTTTTATCTTATATAAATTATGAGTATCAGGTGCAAAAGTATAAAGAGAGTTCAGAAAGTTATCTAAAACTTGTGTTAAATAACAAGCTTATCTCTATACAAAACAATATAGATGCATTTAAAAAAGATATCGTTTTATTATCTCAAAAAAATGATATAAAAGGTGCTATAAAGTTTTATGATGAAAAATTTAAAGCTTTAGATGGGATTGAAAACTCTAACTATAAAGAGATTTTAGATGGTTTAGTTCTAAAAAATGGGATCTATGATCTTTTTTTGATAAATACAAATGGTGATATAGTTTATAGTGTAAAAAAAGAGTCAGACTACCATACAAACTTAAATAATAGGGTTTATGCACATACAAATCTTGCTAAAATGTTTCAAAACTCATTGACACTTTTAGAAACAGTATTTAGTGATTTTGAGTTTTATGCACCATCTAATGATGAGGCTGCTTTTATAGCTACCCCTATATATTCAAAAGATATGTTACTTGGTGTTTTAGCACTTCAGATAGATAAAAAAAATATTTTAAATATCTTAGATGATCATATATATGAACTTGGTAAAAGTGCTCAAATATACGCTGCAAGGTTAGATAATAATAAAGAGGTCTCTCTTGTAACAAGTTTAAAAACAGAATTTAAAAATAGTAATATAACTTTAAATGATCAAAACTCACCTATATATAAAGCGGTTCATGGTCAAAGGGGGATAGGTGTTCTTCATGATTATAGAGGGATTGAAGTTTTGGCTACTTGGGGGTATGTGCCAACTTTAAGGCTTGGTATAGTTGCAAAAGTAGATATGGATGAGTTGCTATTACCTGCATATCAGCTTAGGTTTTACTCTATAGTTATACTCTTTTTTGTTGGTTTGGGGATAGTTGTAGCTATACTTGTAGCTATAAAACATATAGTTGAACCTATAGAAAAGCTAACTATAGGGGTAAAAAATTTTACAAAAGGGAACATAAAATCAAAAGTGGAAGTGGATGTTGATAATGAGATAGGGGAGTTATCTAAAAATTTCAACGAGATGGCCAAGTCATTAAAACTCTCACAAGATACTATTCAAAACTATGCAAATGAGCTTGAAGAGAAAGTAAAGATAAGAACTTACGAACTAGAAAATGCCAAAAAAGGGATAGAGATATCAAATATGGAGATGCAAAAATATCTTGAAGTGATAAATAGATATGTGATAACCTCTTCAACAGATAAAAAAGGGGTGATAACAAAAGTTAGTCAAGCTTTTTGTGATATCACAGGATATACAAAAGAGGAGCTTATAGGGAAGCGACACAACATCATAAGGCATCCAGATATGAGTGCAGATGTTTATAAAGAGATGTGGGGGACTATCTCTTCTGGTAAGATATGGTCAGGGGAGATAAAAAACCAAAAAAAAGATGGTAATTATTATTGGGTAAGATCAACTATATCACCAGTTTTTGATGAGAATGGGAAGATAGTTGAATACACATCTATAAGGGAAGATATAACAGATAAGAAGATAATTGAGGAGTTGTCCATAACAGATCAACTTACAAAATTATATAACCGTGTAAAGCTTGAAGAGGTATTTCATAAAGAGATGCAAAGAGTAAAAAGATACGCTACCCAATTTTCTGTAATAATCTTAGATATAGATCACTTTAAACATGTAAATGATAATTATGGACATGATGTAGGTGATGATACATTAAAAGATGTAGCAAAAATTTTAAAAGAGTCTGTAAGGGAGACTGATGTTATTGGTAGATGGGGTGGTGAAGAGTTTTTAGTGATAGCTACACAAACAACTTTAGATGAGATGCTAATAGTAGCAGAAAAAATTAGAAAAAATATAGAGTCTCATACATTTAAAGTGATAGGTAAAAAAACTGCAAGTTTTGGTGTATCTACTTTTAGAGATAATGATACCCAAGAGAGTGTAATAAAAAGAGCTGACAAAGCACTCTATGAGGCCAAAAGAAACGGTAGAAACCGTGTAGTATCAGAAGATGTTAATGGTGTGTAAAGTGTTAAAAAAGTATAATAAATACAGATAATATTTTTAATAAATAAATTTAGTTTAGTGTGGAGAGAGAAATTATATGAAGATTTTAGTAACTGGAACAGCAGGATTTATAGGGAGTCATTTAGCTACTAAGCTACTTGAGAGAGGTGATGAGGTAGTAGGGCTAGATAATATAAATGATTATTATGACCAAAATGTAAAGTATGGAAGACTTCAAAGGGGTGGCGTTGTAGATTCACTTGAAGAGGGGAAAGATATACCATACGGTGAACTTCTTACTTCTAAAACAAATTCAAAGTATAAATTTATAAAGTTAAACCTTGAAGATAAAGATGCTATGATGAAGCTTTTTGAAGAGCAAAAGTTTGATGCAGTGTGTAATCTTGCAGCACAAGCAGGAGTTAGATATAGTTTAACAAATCCAGATGCTTACATGGATAGTAATATCATAGGTTTTATGAATATCCTTGAGGCTTGTAGGCACCATAATGTAAAAAATCTATCTTATGCATCAAGCTCATCAGTATATGGACTAAATGAAGAATTACCTTTTAGTACAAATCACAATGTAGATCACCCTATAAGCCTTTATGCTGCATCTAAAAAATCAAACGAGCTTATGGCACATACATACTCTCATCTATTTGGTATAGCTACTACAGGGCTTAGATTTTTTACTGTTTATGGACCTTGGGGAAGACCAGATATGGCACTGTTTTTATTTACAAAAGCTGCACTTGAAGGAAATAAAATAGATGTATTTAACAATGGTGAGATGCTAAGAGATTTTACATATATAGATGATATAGTTGAGGGTGTGATAAGAGTTATAGATAATCCTCCTTCTCCAAATCCTAACTGGAAGCATGAAACTTCAACATCATCTGCTCCATACAAGATATATAACATCGGAAATAACAACCCTGTAAAACTTATGGACTTTATAACAGCTATAGAGAATAAACTTGGTAAAAAGATAGAAAAAAATATGATGCCAATACAAGCAGGTGATGTACCTGCTACTTATGCAGATGTAAAAGATTTGGTAGAAGATTTAGGTTATAAACCAGCTACACCAATTCAAGATGGGATAAATAAGTTTGTGGATTGGTATTTAGAGTTTTTTAAATATGATGAAAATGGACACAAAATAGATGAAAAATAAAATTTGTGTAATAGGCTTAGGTTATGTAGGGCTTCCACTAGCTCACGCGTTTTCATCAAAGTATAAAGTAGTTGGTTTTGATATATCACAGTGGAGAATAGATGAACTCTCAAGTGGATATGATAGAACCTTAGAATTATCAGAAAATCAAGTCAAAGAAGCAATCGATAATGGTATGAAATTTACTCTTAATATAGATGATATAAGAGATTGTAATATCTACATAGTAACCGTACCAACCCCTATAGATAAAAATAAAAGACCAGATTTAACTCCACTTATAAAAGCTAGTGAAACTGTAGGAAAAGTACTTAAAAAAGACGACATAGTTATCTATGAATCTACAGTTTACCCAGGAGCTACTGAGGAGGATTGTGTTCCAGTTCTTGAAAAATTCTCTAATCTTAAATTTAATGTTGATTTTTTTTGCGGATATAGCCCTGAGAGGATAAATCCAGGGGATAAAGAACACACAGTTACAAAGATAAAAAAAGTAACAGCAGGAAGTACACCAAAGATAGGTAAAAAAGTAGATGAACTATATGCAAGCATCATCATAGCAGGTACTCATCTAGCTCCTACTATCAAAGTAGCAGAAGCTGCAAAAGTGATAGAAAATTCTCAAAGAGATATAAATATAGCATTTGTAAATGAGTTAGCGATTATCTTTAATAAACTTGGCATCAATACAAACGATGTTTTAGCAGCAGCTGGAACTAAATGGAACTTCTTACCTTTTAAACCAGGACTTGTTGGTGGACACTGTATAGGCGTAGATCCATATTATTTGACTCACAAAGCTCAAGCAGTAGGTTATAACCCTGAGATAATCCTAGCTGGTAGAAGATTAAATGATAATATGGGCATCTATGTAGCTAATCAAGTGATAAAACTTATGATAAAAAAAGGGCATAAGATAGAAGGCTCAAAAGTACTTGTACTTGGTATCACTTTTAAAGAAAATTGTCCTGATATAAGAAATAGTAGAGTTATAGATGTGATAAAAGAGCTTCAAGAGTTTGGATGCAACATAGATGTATATGACCCTTGGGCAGATGCTAAAGAGGTTAAAGAAGAGTATGGTTTAGAATTAATTGAAAATAAAGAGTTGAAAATGGAGAATTATGATGCATTGGTGCTTGCAGTTGCTCATGAAGAGTTTAAAAAATTAAATTCTCAATTATCAAATCTCAATTCTAAATTAGTTAAGTTTGATATTAAGTTTATTTTAGATGAAAGTGATGGAAGGTTATAGTTTTGTCAAATAAAAAAATTTATTTTAATATCAGACCAACTTCAAGAGAGAGGATGTGGGATACACCAAAACACGCCCGTGAAATATGTGAAGTTTTATTACCAACAGGTGTAGAACAACAAAGTTCTATAAAAACTTATGCTGCCTCTGTATCTTTTATCTCAAAAGTTAAATATGAGGTATCTAAAAAACTTATCAATAAACAAAAAGTTGATAGTAGTGTAGCATCAAATGTTGATCTACTTTATATGTGGGGTGCATTTCCTAAAAATAGCAAAAAACCTTTTATATTAGAACTTGACAACCCTTACACCCCTGCGTATTATCATATTGAGAATTTCAAAAAAAATAAAAATAAAATAAAAACAGAACTTGATAAAGCTTATAAGATAACATATCTATCTGAGACTTGTAAAAATCACGCTATAGAGTTATATGGAAAAGATATAGAGGAAAAAAGCTTTGTAAATTATCCATATATGAGTGAAAACTATAAAAAAAACTGTAGAGATGATAATGGAATAATAAACTTTATATTTGTAGGACTTAGTAGTCGTGGTAAAGGTGGGGATGAACTACTTGAAGCTTTTACACATACTAAAGGGGATAATATAAGGCTTACTTTTATATCAAATTTAAGTGATGAAGAAAAGTCAAAATACCAAAAAGATAGCAGAATAACTATACTGCCACCACAACCAAGAGAAAAATTACTAAATGAGATATATCCAAAGATGGATGTTATGGTATTTCCATCTTTTTATGAATCTTTTGGAGTAGTACTGCTTGAAGCATTATCTTTTGGTATGGGGATAATTACTTTAAATACTTACGCAACACCTGAAATAGTAAAAAATAATTATAATGGAAAGTTATTGCATCATCCCATACTTAGGCCTACTATTTTAAATGATAAAGAAGTGGTAAACTGTGTAGATTTGAGAATAAAAGATTTTCATGATAGGTATTTAAAACATAATGAATTTTATTATGGAATGTATGAAGAGTTAAAAAGTGCTATTTTTGAAGCAAATAGCGAATATAAAAAATGGCAAGAGAATAGTTTGGAACTATTTAATAATAAATTTTCACCAAGAGTATGGATTAATAATTTGTGTAGGATAGTTAGCTAATGATTAAAACTTTAATTATGTTAAAAGAAATTCTAACGATCAAAGATAAAAAACTTATCGGATTTGTAATTTTTTTAGCA
>JAFGVR010000216.1 GCA_016937915.1 Campylobacterales bacterium
AAACATACAATAATTTAGAATTACCAGTATCAGACATATTTAATCTATAATATTTATAAGCTATATAATTTACTCGTGTATCGCTAGTATTAGTGTTATCCCAATTATCTTTTTCAAACAATTTATCCCAATTTATTCCATCATTACTTGCTTCTATTGTATATCTACTAAAACCTGATCCACTAAGTGTGTATTTATTTATAACTGTAGGGGTTTGAAAGCTATATTGCAACCATTGATTATTTACATTTCCATAACTTGAAGCCCATGATGTACCTAAACTATCATCAAAAGCCTGATTAGCTGTATAACTAGTACTAAATTGTGAACTTGCACTTGCAACACCATTTGATCCTACACTTAATGTAGCTCCATTAAAGTATCCCTTATTATCTTTAAAAAGATCTGACATATCAGTGATAAATCCTGTGTAGATTTTCGATGGATCTACATTATTTGTAAAAATTAACTTTTTTAATTCATCTTTTGTAACAGGGATATCACCATAGCTCAATATATCTGAAATCTCTTGACTATTTAATGCCTTATTATAAATCTTTATATCATCTATAGCACCATCTAAAAGTCTCTTATCCAATCCAGATGCACTCAAATCATCTTTACCAAATTTTATATTTACACTTTGAGCATCTGCTCTAGCAACTTTATAATTTTGTAAAACTTTTAAATTTTCATCTACATATACTGAATAGTCTCCACTAATTCCATCATAAGATAAGATATAGGTATGAAATTTTGTAATATCATCAATTGTTATTTTGCTATTAGTTCCAAGCTCAACATTATTACCATTAGCATCCATGATACTAAAAACTATATCTTTACTATTTATATTTGTCTGAAACATAAATCCGTTAGCTACCCTTGCAGAACCTAGTACACTATAATCACTCCAATTTTGTGTATTTGATTTAGCTGTTATAAATACTGTAAATGACTTACCTAAATTTACATCAGTAGTTATGTAACCATTTTTACTAAAATTTATAGCTCTTCCATATATACTATCTATATAACTGCCACTATTATTTAAAATGGCATTGTTGTTATTGCCACTGGTGTCATTTGTATTATCACTAAATTGATAATGGGCAATCAGCCCATCACTTAAATCAGCTTTTAAACATATGGTAAAAACTATTAAAATTATAAAACTATAAATAAATCTTTTCATTACTGTACCCCATAACCACTAATTGGTATAAATATCTCTTGATTTGTTTCTTGAACACTCACTTTTAGTATCCCCTCTTTTTTATCTTTATCGGTTATTTTTGTTCTAAGTATCGCGAATTTTATATCTTTATTTTCATCTGTTTGCAAAGAAAAAGATGCTACCTGAACAGAAACCTCTTCTAAAATATTTTTAAAGTTTTCATTTTTTTTCACTATTGCTAGTGGAACATTATTGTCTATAAGCTCTATCACAACATTTACTGGAGTGTTGAAATAGTTTCTAATACTAATACTCTGATATGTGTTTGTATCTAAAAACTCAAGTGAACCTGAATGATTACCAGTATTTATCTCTACTGCACCATCAAATGATGAACTATCACTACAAAGAACCCAATAAGATTTCCCTTTCTCAACAAGTGTATCAGCTAATGAATGTTTTACCCATTTACCATCATCCATAGTATATATTGACTCACTCATAAGAGATTGGGCATTTAAAGAGTTTTTGAAATAATTATAAAATGAGATACTATTAGCACCTGTATCACCAACCTCAAAACCTGTAAAATTAAATGAGTTTGGATTCCATCTTTTTTTAACATTTACAAGCTCACCAGTAACATTCCATGTATAATCTTTACTAGATTTAACAAGATATGCACGATGTGCCTCAAGATTAAATAGATTAGTTAAAAAAGAGCCCTTCATATCAGCTCTTAACCAAGTGTTCCAACCATCTTCTTTCCAGTTTGGTTCATCTTCTGACTTTATAAACTCTGTCGAAGTAGAAGATGTTGAAAATGTACTTATTATCTCAATTGGAGTAGAATTAGTATCTTTTATTAAAAACTGAGAGATATCTTGATCTTCTATCCGTGGCTCAACTATCAAATAGATAGCATTCCAACCTTTTTTAAGTTCTATCTGCTGAGCATGTTCCACAGCTCCCAATATCATTGGAAATGTAAGAAACAAATATATTAAACTTGGTAACATAATAGATTTTTGCATTTTAGCTCCTAATACCCATCTAGCTTTGTTAATTAAATATTAACTTTTTGCTATTATAATTTTAAGTTTTGTATAAATTAAAATAGCTGAATTGTATATGAATATTTCTTATAAATGGCTTCTATCTTTAAAACAATACTTCATCTTACTTCAATTTGTTACTTTATTTGCCAAATTATATTATTAGAGTTCTTGCAGTTATGAAAAAAGTTTATTTTTTTGAGCGTCAATAGTTATATTTAAAGATAGTTTTAAATATCTCTTCAAAACTAGCTTCCAAAACAATCATCTCTTTTTTGTAAGGGTGATAAAACTCTAAACTAGATGCATGAAGCAAGAGTCTGTTGCAATCAAACTTTTCACGGATAAGTTTGTTGTGTTCCCCTCTACCGTATTTTGTGTCACCTAATATATGATGCGAGATGTGTTTCATGTGGCGGCGGATTTGGTGTTTGCGACCTGTTTTTGGTTTCACCTCAACAAGTGAATACCTAACCCCTTCATATCTACCAAGCGGGTATGGGTACTCTTTTGTAGTGGGTTATCGCCTCTTGTGCATCTTTATCTTGCGATGCCCTCTTATCTGTTATCTTATCAAGTTTCTCTTTTAGAGGATGATCTATCACACCCTCTTCCTCTACATAACCCCTAACAGCAGCTATGTATATTTTTTGGATAGTGTGCTGTGTAAACTGCTCAGATGCAACTCTCGCACTCTCTTTATCAAGAGCAAAAAGCAAAACGCCAGATGTTGGCTTGTCAAGTCTATGGAGTGGATACACATACGCATCTATCTGATCACGAAGCATCTGCACTGCAAACTGAGTCTCATATCTGTCTATCCATGAGCGATGCACCAGCAGACCTGATGGTTTGTTTATCGCTACAAAGTACTCATCTTGGTAGATTATCTCTAGCATCTACCCTCTTTTTGTCGTGCGTCTGTGTTTTTGAGGTTTTGTTGTTTTTTTATAGTGTTTTTTAAAAGGTTTTTTATCCTCTTTTTTATGCTCACTCTTTAGGTTAACCTCTGCTACATCTTTTCTTCTGATGCTAGGATCTGGCTCAAACCCCGCAACTGTCTCTTTTGGTATCTTCATCCCTATCAGTTTCTCAATTGCCACAACATCATATTTCTCATAAATATCTAGCAGTGATATAGCCTCACCCTCACGACCAGCTCTTCCAGTTCTTCCAACTCTGTGAACATAATCCTCAGGTATAGCTGGTAGTTCGTAGTTGATAACATAAGGAAGCTCCTCTATATCAAGCCCACGAGACGCTATGTCTGTTGCTACTAAAACTTTAGTTTTCCCCCCTTTAAACTCATTTAAAGATTTTAAACGACTTGCTTTTGTTTTATCTCCATGGATAACTCCACACTTTAAACCATCTTTTTTAAGCTCTTCACCAAGTATATCTGCACTTGCTTTTGTTTTTGTAAAAACTAAAACTTGGTTGAAATTTCTTGAACCGATTATGTACGCTAAAAGTGCTGCTTTTTTATCGGTGTCAACCATATATGCTATTTGGTTGATGCTATCAACTGTAGAGTTTTTCTTTGATGTCTCTATAAATGCAGGTTTTGTAAGGATTAGCTTTGAGAGTCTTCTTACCTTGTCACTAAATGTAGCTGAAAAAAGTAGAGTCTGATGCCTTTTTGGTAAAAGTGGATGAAGTTTTCTTATCTCTTTTACAAATCCCATATCAAGCATCCTATCTGCTTCATCTAAAACAAATATCTCTATTTTGCTTAAATCTATCCCCCTTTGGGTGTGTTCTATGATTCTACCAGGTGTAGCTATGATGATGTCTAACCCCTCATTTAGCATCTTGTGTTGTGCATCTATATCTTTTGCACCTATCAAAAGCCCTATCTTTAAATCTAGATTTTTTGCATAGTTTTGCAGATCATCATATATCTGGATAGAGAGTTCACGCGTTGGTGAGAGGATAAGACCACGAGCAGCCACACTATCATCTGTGGTACTTTTTCTAAGCCTTTGTATCATAGGCAGACCAAATGCAGCTGTTTTACCAGTACCTGTTTGTGCAGTGGCAAATATATCACTTTTTGCAAAAACTAACGGAATAGCCCTTTTTTGTATGGTAGTAGGGTGTTCATACCCCAAATCGCTTATAGCATCTAGTATCGGCTTCATTATTCCAAGTTTTTCAAATGACATATCTTTTTCTCGCATTTTAAATTTAATTATGCAATTTTAGCATATAATAGGGTCAAAAAATTAAAGCGTTTTATATGGTTAGAAAAAGTCTCAAAAAAGTCAGTAAACACGAAAAACTAAAAGAGTTTATAAAAAAATACAAAATCCCGCAAGAGTATCTATCAACCAACCGCAAGATGGTATCTCGTGCAGTCCTTTTAGGTCTTTTTATCGCATTTATCCCTATGCCTATGCAGATGGTGGCAGTTGTTGCTTTTATGCCATTTTTTAAATTCAATGTCCCTATAGGGATCTCTATGTGTTGGCTAAGTAACCCTTTGACCATGCCACCTATGTACTATATGGAATACCTAACTGGTTCAATGCTTCTTGGGATAAAACCTGAACCTGTTGAGATGACTCTTGAATGGTTTAGTAACAATATAGACAACATATTTATCCCTCTATACACAGGAACACTTTTCTTCTCTGTTTTTGGTTCACTCGGTGCGTATTGGCTAGTTAACCATTTTTGGAAAAAATCGGTTCACGAAGATAGAAAATTGCATCGTGATAATAGAAAATAGATTTTCATGTTATAATCTGAAGAAATAAAAAAAGGGGTAAAAAATGAGAGGTATGGTATTTACAGAGTTATTTGAACTTATAGAGGAAAAATTTGGTTATGATATGCTAGATGGTGTTATAGAAGCATCTAATCTAGAAAATGATGGTGCGTATGCTGCTACTGGTTCTTATCCTTTTGAGGAGCTTGTAACAATAGTAACAAATCTAAGTCAAAAAACAGATATACCAGTTCCACAACTTTTAGAAGTTTATGGAGAATACCTTTTTGGAAGACTTATAAAAGCACTTCCACAATTTAACAATCCTGATATAAGTTTACTAAAATTCATAGAGAGTGTTGAAGATCATATACATGTTCAAGTTAAAAAACTTTATCCTGATGCAGAACTTCCAACTTTTGAGATAATAAGTTCAAACGATGATGAACTGAAATTTAATTATGTTTCTAAAAAAAATATACCAAACTTAGCAAAAGGACTAATAAAAGGTGCTTCTACACATTTTAATCAAAATGTAGAGATAGAGTTTGAACCAACAAATGATGGGAAAACTCTTTTTACTGTAAAAAGGATTTAATTGATTATGGATGAATCTAAATGGTTAAGACGCATAGAGAGGGAAAAGAGAGCTAGAAAAGAGGCTGAGCAACTTCTTGAGAGTAAAAGTCTAGAGCTTTGGAGTGTAAATCAAAGTCTTGAAGAAAAAGTAAGAGAGCGAACTCTTAGCCTTCAAAATGCCTTAGATGCAGCTAAAGAAGCAAATCGAGCAAAAGATGAGTTTTTATCTAATATGTCTCACGAGATAAGAACCCCTTTAAATGCGATAATAGGGTTTGTGGATGTTATGCTTATGCAAAACTTAGATCAACCTAAGCGTGAAAAATACCTAAATATAATGAAACAAAGTGGGAAAAATCTACTAAGTATAATTAATGATATTTTAGACTTTTCAAAAATTCAAAGTGGTAACTTCAACATAGATAAAAAAGATGTTGATTTAAAACAATCGTTACTTAACTGCTGTTCTATTTTTAAAGCTCAAGCCTCAAATAAAAATATAACTTACAAATATAGTATATCTGAAGATTTTCCAAAACTACTTAGTGTAGATGAAACAAGAGTTGTTCAAATCTTAAATAATTTTATAAGCAACGCCATAAAATTTACCCCATCAAATGGTGATATAACAATCTCATTTAAATATAACTATACAGATTCTACTTTAACAGCTCAAGTTAAAGATAGTGGCATAGGGATAGAGAAATCAAAACAACAAAAAAATTTTCACCATTTGAACAAGAGGATAACGGTACAACAAGAGAGTATGGAGGAACTGGTCTTGGACTTTCTAT
>JAFGVR010000217.1 GCA_016937915.1 Campylobacterales bacterium
AGAGTCCTCAAATAGTCAAGCATAGCACCATATACACGCTTTTTTGCATAACCCCAAAAGTTATCATTTAAAGATTCATCATACCTTCTAGCAAGTTTTATAAGCTCTTCAGTACCAATAGCTGACAAATCCATAAAATCTACAGAACTAGGAAGTCTCTCTTTTAAACGAAACGCCATAGCTTTTACTGCAGGAAGATACGATATGGCTAATTCATCCTCTTTATGTTTAATATCTTCTAAATAGCCATTAGGTATCATCTTTATCAGCTTCTTTCATTTGAGAATTAACTTTTGCTGCCGCCTCTGTTATTTTTGAAGCATTATCTATTATCTTTTCTCTTTTTTTAATCTCTTTTAGATAAATATCAAGCTCTTTTTCATGTATCTCTTTTGGAAAATAATAACCACCAACAGTCATAGTCCTATAATATAAAGCAACTATTATATGTGAAAAAAGATAAAAAAACATAGTAAAAATAAATGTATAACTTAGTAGTCCAATAGCATCAAGTGATTTTAAAATCCCAAAAATCATCCCAACGAAAAAACCTTGAACTGTAAAAAAATATACAAAATTTTCACCTAGCATTCACCAATCCCTAAGATTAAAATTTAAAAATGCTCAATTAGTCGTTTAAATAACCCAGATAGACCACTTTCAGTAGGAGTAACAAGCATATCTCGTTCCAGCTTTTTAGACACATTTGTAGCAATAGCTAAAATATCTTTATATACAGAAGAAGATGGATAAGTCGCAGCAAACAATGCTCTTTGTTTTACAGAACTTGAAACTTTTATATCTTCATTTATCTTACCTATTAGATGTAAATCTAAATCATGACTTATATTATTTTGTGCAACCTTTAAAATTTTACTAAAGACCGCTTCAGCTTCTTTTTGATTTTTGACTTGGTTCATAATCATCCCTATATCACCTCTATATGATGATATAGATTTAATAGTAGCATAAGCATCAGTTATAGCAGCTGGATCTGGTACTGTTACAACTATAACATCATCTGCAGCATTTAAAAACATCTGTATATGCTCACCAATTCCAGCCCCTGTATCGATAATCATAACATCAAGTTTATCTAAAACTCTAGCTTCTTCCATAAATCTCTCAAATAATGCCATATCAGAATACTTCAATATCTCATCACCACTCTCACCTGGAATAAGGATTAAATTTCTTGTGATAGGTATCAGAATCTCTGAAACAGTAGCCTCACCTTTTAAAACATGAAGTATAGTTTTTTTAATTTTCACATTAAACATAACATCAAGATTTGCAAGTCCAATATCAGCATCAAATACACCAACATTAAGCCCACTTTGAGATAAGACATAAGCTAAATTTGCACTAATAGTGCTTTTTCCTACTCCACCTTTACCACTGGTTATTGTCACAAATCTAGTTTTTTTAGATTTTTTACTAGACTTTGAAGCAACTAATTTCTCAAGTTCTTTAGCTTGATGTCCCATCATGCTTTACTCCTATTAAATCCATTAAGTAAACAGTCAACAAGAAAATCACTGCTTGCAGTTACTAAATCTTCTGGAACCTCTTGTCCAACTGAAAAATAGCTTATCGGTTTTTTAGTATCATAAGCCAGTGAAAAAATATTTCCAAAACCCCTTGTCTCATCTAATTTTGTAAACATCAAAGTATCTATCCCTAAAGATGAAAAATTTTCATATGTTATCTTCAAATCCTCATATTTTATGGAACTTGGCATAACAAGAATTACATCCACTTTGTAATTACGACTACTTGAATGAAGACACTCATAAATTTTCTCTATTTTACCTTTATCATAAGGACTTGAGCCCATAGTATCTACAAGTATATAATCACAATACTGTAAAGAGTTAAGTGCAGAAGAAAACTCTGGAGGATCAACAACCGTTTCTATCCCTAATTTCATCATCCTAGCATACTGCATTAGCTGTTCAACTGCACCTATACGATAAGTATCTAATACCACTAAACCAACTTTATATTTTTTTTGCATAAGATAAGAATATCTAGCAGCCAATTTTGCTATAGATGTTGTTTTTCCAACTCCAGTTGGGCCAACTAGCATCATCACTTTTTTATCCCCAGCACTTGGTGTACTCTCAAGCCTTATGGGAACCATTTTTCTAAGTATAGTTTGAAAATATCTTTTAACAGTAGATGAATTCTCCCTCATCCTAAGTGGCATATGTTCAAGTGTAACTCTCATCAAAGCATCCAGATGCTCTGTATTCATACCACTTTGGTAAGATAAACGATATATCTCAGCAAACTCTGGTGGTATGTGTGTCTCCATACTTGGAGTTTTCTCATTCCAAAACATATTTTGGATCAGTTTTACTTTATCACTTATTTTTGATATCTCTGACTTTAACTCTTTTAACTCTTTTGGTTCATAAGCAACATTTTGAACATTTGGCTTTGTTTGAAACCTATCTTTTGAATATTCAAAAATATCCTCAGTTGTATTTGAAATTTTAGATATTTGAGCCGCAGCACTAGAGATATCAAATAAAACATCTTCACTCTCTTTTAAAATAGGTTTTTGTTTTTCAAGTGGTTTTTGTTGTTTTTTCTCTTTATAACTTTTTGGAATTTTTTTCTCATCTATCCCTATAACTATCTCATAAATCGGTTCTCTACCCAATGCCTTTTTTTGAATCTCACGAGTCTCTATTAGCATCCCATCATCACCTATAGCCATCTTTGCTTTTTTAAGAGCCTGAGATGGAGTGCTACCTGTAAAAGTTAAAATTTTCATCTAATAATATCCATTAAAGGTATCAAAACACTCTCTCTTTGATGCCAACTTGGATGTGGTATCTGAAGGTTTGGTTTATCAACAACTATATCATCATAAAATATAATATCCAAATCTAAAGTCCTTGGAGCATTTTCAAAGCTTCTTTTCCTACCAAATCTTTTCTCAACTCTTAGCAAATACGAAAGAAGAGCTTTAGGGGCCATATCTGTTTTTAGCACTATTATTGAATTAAAAAAATCATCTTGTTCAATGTATCCAAAAGGAGGATTTTTTAAAATCAACGATGTAAGGATAAGCTTGACTTTTTTTTCCCTTTTAAAAAATATAAAAAGATGTTCAAATCTTCTTTTTACATCACCAACATTACCGCCGATACCTATAATAGCACTATGTTTATAAGAGTTTTTTTTACTTGTTTTATATCTAAAGTGTAAAGTCTTAAAAGTTATAAGAGATTCACCAACATTACGCTTTAGATACATAAACTATTTTGCTGCTCTAGCTTGTTGAGCTTCTCTTACAGCTCTTACTTCATTCATAATCTGCAACATACCAATCATAGCTAAATGGTAACCAAATGGACCAAATCCAACGATAGAAGATGCACAAACTGGAGCTATCATATTTTGCTTTCTAAACTCTTCACGACGATGAATATTACTAATGTGAACTTCTATAGTTGGGATACTTACAGCCGAGATAGCATCACGGATAGCTATAGATGTATGAGTATATGCAGCTGGATTGATAATAATACCATCAACTTCACCAAAACATTCTTGAATTTTATCTACTAGCTCACCTTCTAGATTTGATTGAAAAAACTCTATATCCACTCCGTTTTGATTTGCGAACTCTTTCATCTGATTGTGAATTTGTTCTAATTTCATCGGACCATAAATCTCTTGTTCTCTAACACCCAACATGTTTAGATTTGGTCCTTGTACTACCATTATTTTCATTATCTTCACCTTGCTTTAATTTATCAAAGCGGATATTCTATCTAAAAAAAGATTAAAAAAAGTTGCACCTCTTTAAAACTTTTTAGCTTCTTTTAGCGATTCACAGTTTTTTATCATATCATACAAATCTGTTTCTCTTCCAGATATTGTACAAACTATCTTACCTTTAGAATCCAAAAATAAAAACTGCTCAGATTCATGATAATCTTTACACATATAACTTGAAAAAACTACATATTCAGCACCATCAAGATTCTTAATATTTTCACTTACAAATTTATATTTTTTTGAATCTTTATTTAACTCTTTGATAGTCAATACCTCTTTTTGAAGAGAGTTTTTTATAACATCTTCTAGTTCTGTTAATTCATCCTCAAGATTTTCATACTTTA
>JAFGVR010000024.1 GCA_016937915.1 Campylobacterales bacterium
CAAACGATGTTGAAGATATACTAACTCAGTATGAATCTGAATATTCTGAAATATCAAACAGATATGAAGCATCTCTTGGTGGGGTGTCTAGTTATGGAACTCAATGGAATGTTAAAATATCACAAAATACAAAAGATAGTTCGTTGATAGAAAAAAATGGAGCTCCGACCGAACACGCTCATAACATAGAATTGAGTTTTAAACAACCTTTACTTAAAGGGTTTGGTGAGGAGGCTACACTTGTAAAGATCGATATAGCAAAACTAGAATACGATAAAGGTGTTAGTGAATTTAAAAAAAACTTGATGGATTTAGTTGGCATCACGATTCAGTATTATTGGAAGCTTTATGGGATCCAAGAGATATATAAAAGTTGGGAAGAGAGTTTAGAGGTAGCTAAAAAACAACTCCGTGATGTTGAGCTAAAAGTTAAGAGTGGTAAAGCTGCAAGAACAGATCTACTTACTATAAAAAGTGCTATAGCTCAAAGAAATATAGAGTTAGAAAGTACAAAGAGTAAGATGGTTGAGATAGAACAACAGATACTAACTTTACTAAACATACCTGCATCTACAGCTAAAAATATCCGTTTTGAACTTACTACAAAACCAGATGAAGATGATATAACTGTTCCAACACTTGAAGAGAGTTTTAAAGAGTCTTTAGCTTATTGGCCAGAGTTTAAAAAAATGGAGAGTGAATTAAAACTTGCTGATATAAAAGTAAACTATGCACAAAGTCAGATAAAACCACAACTAGATATTACAGCAAATGTAAATACAAGCAGTATGGATAAAACAACTGCAGAGTCTTTTCATACGGTTATAACGGATGAATATCTTTCTTGGTATGCTGGTTTTGAATTTAGCATCCCTTTAGATAATACTTATGCAAAAAATAATCTTGATATAGAGAGATTAAATAGGCTACAAGCACAAAAATTTATAGAGTCTTTATCTTTGAGATTAAATAATGAACTTTCTATAAAGATAGAACAGTTAAAGAGTGCTATAAAGCAGATGCAAGAGTATGACAGTGGTATAGTATTGCAAAGATCTATTTTAGAAGCTGAGTTTATAAAACTAGAGTATGGCAAGATAGCCTTAAAAGATCTGTTAGAAGAACAAGATAAATATATAAGTTTTCAAAGAAAACTTTTAAATAATATGGTCGAATTAAAGATATCTAATGCTATTTTACAAAAAGCTACAGGAAAACTTTTAGACAGATTTAATATAGTTCTTGATGATAGTATAGATTTGGAGATGTAATGAATTTAAAAAATATAGTGTTATCTAGCGTAGTGATTGGTGTTTATAGTTTATGTATCGCCAATGAAAGTTTTTTTAGTGGGATGGTGAAGCCAGTTTATGATATAGAACTTGCTATGCCCATAGATGGACCTATAAAAAGTGTGTTTGTAAAAGAGGGTGATATAGTAAAAAAAGGGGAGAAAATATTGCAGTTAGATAATAAACTGCAAGAGTTAGAGACCCAAAGAAGAAAGATTGTTTTAGAAGATAAATCAAAGGTTGAATCACTTAAAAATCAAGAGGAGATTTTAAAAAGTTTATTACAAAGCACGCAGGAGCTTTATGAAAATAGTGGTGCTGTTAGTAAAGATGAAGTTGATTCTTTAAAGATGAAGTATTATTCAACATCTGGTGAACTTGAGAGTCTTCAAAATAATGAAGCAAAAGAGATGGTTGAGTATGAGATATCAAAAGAGATGCTTGATAAATACACACTTAAAACACCTACAAATGGGGTTGTAACGGAGATAAAACTAAATATAGGTGAATGGGCAAGGGTTGGTGAAACTGTAGTTAGAATAGTAAATAGTGAAGTGTGTACTGTTGATTTAAATATAGAAAAAGAGTTTATCCATAAAGTAAAAAAAGGTCAAAATGTAAATGTAGAAGCTACTGTGGGTGATAAGATGGTAAGTAAAAAAGGGAAAGTGATTTTTATATCTCCTATAGCTGATTTGGCAAGTGGTTTAGTAAGTGTCAAAGTTGAGTTTAAAAATACAAACTTAGAGATATTGCCAGGTGTTATGGCAAACATAAACTTGGAATAGTTGATGCAAACAAAAGAGATTTTAGCACTAATAAAAAATCTAAGAGATTTTAAAGGGAGTGAGGATGAGTTTTGGAGTGAGTATCTAAAAGGGGTTTGTTTACTAACAAAATCTCAGTTCTCTTTGGCAATTAATTTAAAAAATAATACTTATGAGATAATGGGTAAGTATGAGATAGAACAAACTCAGCTAGAAGAGGTTTTAAAAGACTCAAAGGATTCTATATCAAGGGCTTTAGAAAATGGTTTTTCTTATGAGCCTGTAAGATATAGTTGGGCAAAAAATAGAAGAAGCTATGTTGTGTTTTTTACATTAGAATCTTTGGAAGATAAAAAGATAGTTGCCCTGATGGTTGAGAAAGAGAGTTCATCTGTTTTTAATGAGATAGTGTTAAGGACTCAACTTATCTCAGATGTATATCTGTCTTATAAAAACAACCTCTTGAAAAATACAAAACATAGTGTAGATGTTGTAAGTCAAGTTAGTGAAGAGTCTTCAAAGGATCTTAAAAATGTTTTGGAGATAGTTTCTATGATGACAAAGCAAAACAGTTTCTTGTTAGCTTGTATGACTTTGGTAAATGAGCTATCGGTAAGATTTGATGCTACTACTGTAAATATTGGATGGGAAGAGGATGGATATGTAAAACCCATAGCTATAAGTCATTTGGAAAAGTTTGATAAAAATACAGATATTATCCACAAACTAGAAGCAGTTTTTGAAGAGTCTTATGATCAAAATGAGGAGATAATTTTTCCAGACAATCAAGCAAAATCAACGATAGTTTATGCACATAATGTTTACTTTAGGGATAAAAATCTATCTCATCTTGTATCTTTACCACTTAGGGTAGAAAATGATTCAGTTGG
>JAFGVR010000218.1 GCA_016937915.1 Campylobacterales bacterium
AAGTTATCCTATTAATCTCTAAGTTGTTTGCCATTTGAACTTGTGACTTATAAAGTTTTTGAGTAGATTTAAGCAGTGGTATCTCAAAGATTTCTAAAAGTTCTTTGTATGTTTTTTTATCTTCACTAAGTTCTTGCATAAAAAAATTGTATAAAATATCCATCATTTCATCTTTTGAGATAGAGTTTAGAAGGATACTTTTGTAGATTGATTCTTTAAGTGATATGCCATTTCTTGATATATCTACTTTAACATCATTAATAGTTTTATTTGATGAATATATGCTGTTTGCCTCTTTAGTGTATATTTTCACTAATTCATCAAGGTCATCTTTCCTTTGTGATAGAGGTTCAATCTTTATTTTAATTGGAAAAATATTTAGTTCATCTACATAACTTGGCGATGAGGTGGCAATGATTTTTTTATTTGTAAGTTTTTCAAAAAACTGTTTTTTATTTAATAAAGAATCTATATTGTAAAGTACAATGGAGCTGTACTCATCTAAGTTTATTTTTTTTTCTTGTAAAAGATGCTCAAGGTCTAATGCTTCAAAAGAGCTTATATCTTTAACAATCTCCTTACAAAGAAGCTTTTTCCCAACGCCAATATCCCCACTAACAAGTATATTAACAGGCAGGGGAGCCGATATTTTAGCTATATGAAGAGCTTTTTTTGATGATGCTGAAAGTGCTATAAAATTTTCCATGTGGTGATTCTAGCATAAAATATTTAAACATCTTCTTGTATAAAATATATACTTGTTGGAGTTTTTATAAATAAAATGTGAAGTTTAAGTTATTAAGAGATTTAAATTAAAGAGGGTATAAAAGGGATTTTGATATCCCTTTTATAGATTTTATTAAAATAGTCCGAATTTTCCATCATTTCTTTTGTAAAGTACACGCATTTTATCTGCATGGTCAAAGAAAACTTCGAATCGTTTATCACTCTCTTTTAGCTCATTTAAAACATCTTCAACTTCACGAGGTTTGTATAGAGTCAACTCAACTGGAACTATCTCATCTTCACTAGCTTCAACTTCAGCTTTTAAATCAACTTCAGTATTTTTAAGCTCATTTAATCCAACTTTAGAGTGTTCAGTATCACGATCATGCATCCTTCTCATAGCTTTTTGAGCACGCTCAGTTGCCATATCCATAGCAGCATATAGATCATCATCGTTTTGCTTTATGATTATAGAGTTTTTATGAGGAAGGTTTATAACAAACTCAACAGTTGAGTGTTCTTTGCCTTTTTTTTGTTGTGCAGAAACTATAACATTTACAGATATAATCTCCATCTGAAATTTTTTTAAAGTTTCTATAGATGTAGTGATGTGTGTTTTTATACCTTCAGTAAGCTCTACATGTCTTCCTGTCATAGAAATATTCATAGTGATAAATCCTTATATTCTTAATTTTGGGAAAAAAGATTATATCATAACTTTTGGATAGTTCTTCTAAAGTAGGTGATAGGTTCAGTTCCTGCATCTGTACTTACTGTGATATCCATCATAACAGAACCGTTTTGTTCTGGTGTAGTTATGCTAAAGTAGTTATCATTTGCATTACTACAAGGTGATGGTGATGTGTAAATATACTTCATAGTTATATTTGCATCGTATGTGTTATCAAAAGATATATTTTTAGCAGTTACGCTGCAAGGTGGATTTTGAGCGATATCAAGCAGTGCTAATTCTGCTGCACTTTTTGAGTATAGTACTGCTTGTTCATATAGGTAAATATCTGTAGTTCTTTTTGATGTTTGAGTACTTAGAGATATAGATAGTGCCATGATAGTAGATATAACTACTATAACCACTATAGCCATTATCATAGCTATACCATTTCTACCTCTAAAATAATTCCGATTTCCAGTGAACATTTTTCTTTGAAAAATATTCCTTGCAGTCGATTTTAGAGGCATTAAAATACTGTTTTTTCTTTGCATAATGAATAATCCTCTACCAAATTGGTTTTAACACACACTTGTATCTTTACAACTGAACCAACACCTTTAAACCTAAAAGTACTTACATTTTGCATAAGAGTTGAGCTTTTTCCATCTTTATAACTATCACCTTGCCATGGTTGATAGTCGTAGTACAATGTCAAATCTTTTGTAGTAGCATTATGTTCTATAGCATAAGCACTCCATGCTAGTTGGTAGTACTCATATACATCTATGCCACTAAAGCTACTAGTCCCAGAAGCTGGTTGTAGTTTGTCTATCTGCCCACTTACTGGGTTTATAGGATGCATATTGCCATTTTGGGTATTTATCGTAGTGATATTACCATCCCATCCATAACCAGTTTTTATGTTTGTATCTGAACCTAAAAAATATATAGCACTATCGTTTATATCACTTGAACCGTTGGACAATATATATATCAACTCATTTACAGCAGTTGTGTTTGTCTCTGGAGTATCAAGCAAAGTGGCATTTGAGTCATCTAAGTCTATAACTCCACTCCAGTAAGGTTTTGTATCACCACGAAAGCCATCTACATCAGCACCCACCCAC
>JAFGVR010000219.1 GCA_016937915.1 Campylobacterales bacterium
CATTCTTTGGATGTAAATCAAAAAGAGATTTCATTTAACAAAGAAACGAGAATACTTTTAGTTGAAGATAATGTAACAAATCAAATAGTTGCTAAAGGGATTTTAGAAAGTATTGGACTTGATATGGTTGATATAGCTAATGATGGTTTAGAAGCTTTACAAAGTTTAAAAAAATCATTAAAAACTATGCCATACAAAATAATTCTAATGGATTGTATGATGCCAAATATGGATGGTTATGAAGCTAGTACTGCTATAAGAAATGGTAAAGGTGGAATAGAAAATAAAGATATACCGATAATAGCTATGACAGCTAATGCTATGCAAGGTGATAGAGATAAGTGTATATTGTCAGGTATGAATGATTATATAAGTAAACCGATAGATTCTGTTCAATTAGAAAATTTGCTAAAAAAATGGATATTTAATTTAGATACTGATAAATCAGAAAATAAAAATCATAAAGGTACAGTAGAATTATCGAAATTACCTTTATGGGATAAAAATGATGTATTGAAAAGATTGTCAAATAAAGAAACTATAGTAAAAAAAGTTGTTCAAGCATTTTTATTGGATATAGATAATACATTTGAAAAACTAAATGAATCAGTTAAAAATAATGATGTAGAGACAAGTCAAAGAGAAGCACATAGTATAAAAGGATCTTCATCAAATATAGGAGCGTTAAGGCTATCTGAATTTGCTTTAAAAATTGAGCATTTTGCACAAAATAAAGATATGGAAAATATTAAAAAGAATTTGCCTGAAATGAAGGATATAATAAAAGAAACTAAAGATATTTTAGAAAGGTATATAAAACTTTCTTAATTTTAGAATTGACATTCTTACACTCAGTTATAAGCTGTGCGTAAATGATTTAAAAAAAATTAGTTTATTAAGTTCTAACTGTCGTTTAAATTATTTTTAAAATTGATGATTTTAGTTTGAAAAATATGGTGACCCCACGGAGACTCGAACTCCGGTAACATGGATGAAAACCATGGATCCTAACCGCTAGACGATGGGGCCAACAATATATAAAAGAAGTGGTGTCCCGTGATGGACTCGAACCATCGGCCACATCATTAAAAGTGACGTGCTCTACCAACTGAGCTAACGAGACATTTAACAAACCGTTGCTTGTTTGTTGGTGGAATTATAATAGAAAAAAAAATATATGTCAAGGGTTTTTTGAAAAAAAATGATTTTTTTTCAAATTTACAAAATATTGACCATACTGAACTATAATTTTTACAATTTAAAATTAAGGTGATCATAATAATGTATTCTAAGATTCAAGCTATAAAATCAGAAGTATCTACAGTTGTAGTGGGACATGAGAAGATGATTGACTCTTTGCTTATCGCACTATTTTGTGATGGGCATATCCTCATAGAAGGGGTTCCTGGACTTGCAAAGACAACTACGGTAAATGCTTTAGCAAAATCACTTGGATTAAACTTCAAAAGAGCTCAGTTCACTCCAGACCTTTTACCATCAGACATACTTGGTGCAGAGATATATGATCCACAAAACAATAGTTTCAAGATAAAAAAAGGGCCAATCTTTACAAACTTACTTTTAGCAGATGAGATAAACCGTGCTCCTGCGAAGGTGCAATCAGCACTTTTAGAGGTGATGCAAGAAAAGCAAGTGACTTTAGGTGATAAAAGTTTTAAGATAGAGCCACCTTTTTTTGTTATGGCTACACAAAACCCAGTAGAGCAAGAGGGTGTTTACCAGCTCCCTGAAGCACAACTTGATAGATTTATGTTAAAGCTAGTGGTAAGCTATAACACAAAAGATGAAGAGTTGCAAATAGCTAGAAGGATCTCTAAGGGGGAGTTTGAGGAGATAAACTCTGTCATCACTCATGATGATTTGCTAGAGATAAAAAAAACTATAAAAGCTATCCATGTAGATGCTGAGGTGGAAGAGTATATGATAGAGCTTATAAACGCTACTAGAAATCCATCAGAGTATGGTTTGGATGATATAAAAGATTATATCCATTTTGGGGCATCACCTCGTGTTAGTATCGATATGTTCAAAGCTGTAAAAGCTATGGCGTTTATGAGGGGGAAAGATTTTGTAACACCTGTCGATGTCGCTTACATCATTAAAGAGCTTATGAGGCATCGCATCGTGCTTAGTTATGAAGCTGAAGCTGAGGGGATAACTACTGATGAGATTATCTAAAAAGTTTTAGAAACAGTAACTATTCCATAGGCTTTATATGTCAAAACTTCAAAAGATTTTAGTTAGGGCTCGTCGTCAAGTGTTTAGTGAGATGGTTGGAAACAATCCATCTATCTTTCAAGGTGAGGGGTATGACTTTATAGAGCTTCGTGAGTATATGCCAGGGGATGATATCCGCCATATAGATTGGAACATCACTGCAAAGATGCGTCAATCTTTTATAAAAGTTTTTCGTGAAGAGCGGGAGTTAAATGTTGTTTTAGCATCTGTTTTAAATGGAAGTGTTTATTTTGGTTCACACAGGTTCAAGCAAGATGTTATAGCTGAGATAGCTGCACTTTTGGGTTTTTCGGTTGTAAAAAATGGTGATTTGCTTAGCTCATACATATATACAGATGCTATAAACTCATACAACAAACCTAGCAAAAAACATTTTCAAGTGCAAAAATACACTTCAGATATACTTGATTTTGAACCGATAAGCAAACAAGTTTATTTTAAATTTATAGCTGATTCGTTGTATAAAAGGCTTAAGCGAAGATCTTTGATATTTGTGATAGGTGATTTTTTTGAGTTGCCAGATTTTAAACTTTTGGCTAAAAAACATGAGGTGATAGCTATCATAGTTCGTGATAAACACGAAGAGCATCCTCCAAAGATGGGATTTTCTTCACTAGTTGACCCACAAAGTGGGGCTTCTTTGGAGGGTGATTTTGATGCATCTAGTGTTGCTAGTTACACAAAAAAAGTGTTGGCACACGATAGAGCGTTGTTTGATACTTTTAGAAAACACAAAATTAGATTTACAAAGATATACACAGATGCCACAGTTGCAGTGCAACTTAGAAAACTTTTTGAGGGTAGATGATGCAAGGTGAGATAAAACTTCATGATATCAAACCAATTGTAGAGGTTGAGGAGTACTCATTTTACTACTTTTTGGGAGTTAGTTTCATAGCTGCTATCTTGATAGTGGGTGCTATTTTTTTACTAGTTAAGTGGTATAAAAAAAGAAACAGATACAACAAAAGAGCTGAGCATCTAAAAGCGTATAAAAATATAGACTACACAGATACAAAAAAAGCAGCTTATGAGATCACTTTTTATGGTGCAACTTTTAAGGATGATTCACAAAGACACAGTGAGATGTTTGCAAACCTAAATAAAAGGCTAGAAAACTATAAGTATAAAAAAGAGGTTGAGAGTTTTGATGATGAGACTAGAGGCTATATAGAACTTTATAAGGGGATGATAGATGTTTGATGGGATCTATTTTGAGTTTCCAAAACTTCTGTTTATTATATTTTTCTTTATAGCTTGTGCAACTTTGTGTAAGATGCGACTCCCATCTATCTATTTTCCCCATACAAACATATTTGGATCTACTTCAGTTGCAGCATCTAAACTTCTTTTCTTTTTAAAATGGACAACTATTGTTATGATGATAGTAGCTATCATGTCCCCTGTAAAAGATGAGCCTTATGAGTTAGAGCCAAAAGATGGGTATGAGATAGCACTTATATTAGATGCATCTGAGTCTATGAAAGCAAACGGTTTTGATATGAATAATCCAAATCTAAACAGATTTGATGTTGTGAAAAATATAGTGGATGATTTTATATCAAAACGACCAAACGACAACATGGGTTTGGTTGTTTTTGGGGCTTATTCATTTATAGCATCACCACTCACTTATGATGATAATATCTTAAAAAAGATACTCTCACAACTCCAAATCGGTATGGTTGGAAAATACACAGCTTTGTATGAGTCACTGGCTCAAGGGGTAAACCTTTTAAAGATGAGTGAATCAAAATCAAAAGTTGCCATATTGTTAACTGATGGTTACTCAACGGTTGGTGAAGACAAGATACCTCTAGATGTAGCTATAGATATGGCAAAAAAAGAGGGTGTGAAAGTTTACCCTATAGGGATAGGGCATCCAAATGAGTACAATCAAAATGTTTTGGTAAAGATAGCAAACGATACAGGCGGAGTAGCTTTTGGAGCATCAAGTGCGGATGAGTTAAAAGATGTTTATGCAAAGATAGATGAGCTTGAAAAATCAGAGATAAAAAATGAGAGTTTTACATATAAAAATTATTACTATTTTTACCCTCTGTTTGTAGGTTTTTTGACTCTGATGCTTTATGTTTATCTTAGAAATAAAAGAGGTTATAACAGATGAGTTTTTTATATCCTGAATTTTTGTACTATATGCTCCCTCCACTTTTTGTACTTTTTGGTTTTATCTTAACTCAACAAGAATCACAAGCCGATTTTTTTTCAAAAGAGGTGATGGATAAATTAAGAGTGACATCAAATGCTATGACACTTCAAGCTAGAAATGCTCTATTTTTATTTGCCGCTTTTTTGATGATAATAGCACTTGCAAATCCTGTTATAAATGAGGGGGAGATAGATATTAAGGCAAAAAGCTCAGATATCATGATAGCTCTTGATATATCTGACTCTATGTTAGCTGAGGATGTTTACCCAAACAGACTAAAACTTGCAAAACAAAAAGCTATTGAATTTTTAAAACTTGGAAGTGATGAGAGGGTAGGTGTGGTAGCTTTTGCCAAAAACTCTTATCTTGTCTCACCACTTAGTTTTGACCACGATGCGGTGCGTTTTTTACTCTCATCTCTTAGTACAAACTCCCTAACCCAAAAAGGGACTAACTTCATGACCCTTTTAGATGTGGTGGCAAATAGTTCACAAGATAAAGAGAAGCATCTGCTTATCATTAGTGATGGTGGCGA
>JAFGVR010000220.1 GCA_016937915.1 Campylobacterales bacterium
AAAATCTATCTCATCAGTTTTTTTAAAACAAACATCTAAAAAATCTCTGTAAAACTGATTATCTACCCTTTTTAGTCTTGCTATATTCTCTTGACTTTCTTGATCTAACTCTTGCAAGGTTGCATCTATCTTTTTATAAACTTCGGTATTTGCAAACGATTCCCCCATCGCAAAGTTAAAGTTTGATCTGTTATCAAAAAGTTTTAGCATCGAAGCTGTTTTTTCATCTGGTAAAATCACCGCTATATTTTGAGGCTTATACCCTTTTTTTACAAACTCATAAACTTTTTTCTTTATAAATGATACTTGTAAAAGTGACTCACTAAACGACTCGCAAGATATGTTTTTATTTAACTCTATCTTCTCTTTTTCTAAAATTGTTTTATTGTTAAAATCTATAAGGTAGTTGTAGTTCTCTTCACACTCAATCCCAAGCTCTGCAAATCTGCTTTGCATCTTTTTATTAAAGCTAGATGCACTAAATCTTATCTTGATATTTGTATAGTTTGTAGATTTTTCTAAAAGTTCGAGCTCAAAATTTGTAAGGTAGCCACTTAAAACTAACTCCACCTCTTTATGAGAAGCTGCGTATGAAGTGTTAAATCTGTAAAGTTTTGGCAAAAATATATTATCTAAAATCTTTTTCTCATCACATAACTTCTCATACCTTTTATATAGCTCTTTAAGTATCTCTATATGCTCTTCATACTCTGCGTATATATCTGCATTTGATAGATTGTCTATATCGTATCTCTCAGCACTAAGCTCTTCAAAAAATTTAAATATATATGATGAATTTTTAGTAAATGTAAAAAAGTTTCTCTCTATCTGTAGATTTGAAAACTCTTTAAAATCGGCTGCTTGCATAAGTAGTAACACTCTGGCATCTGAGTCAATTGTTTTATAATCTTTTACAATTGTGAGCTTATCTATAAACTCACTCATAGTTATATAGTTTGGTAAAAAAAGTGTTGGAGTTTTTATATCTAAAAGCTCATGCCTAATGGCACGAGCTGAGGGGAGGATTATAGTTTTATCATTCAAAGCTTAATACTGTTTAACTTCTTCGTTTCTAGTATCAACTTTTACATTGTAAAATCTTTGCAAATCATCTACATCGATTTTAGCCATGATATCCCATCTACCCTCTTTTGGAAGTGTTATATTTTCAAAAGAATATACACCATCTTTAGAAGTTGCTGTTTCTAACTCTTGGTCAAACTCATGTTTGTTTGGACGAGTTATAACTACTTTGATCTTTGCATTCTCAACTGGGTTTGAGTTTATATCTGTAACTCTGTATCTTATGTTAGTGTTTTGAGTATTGATAGGGTCTGATATATACTCTATCTTATATTTTTTATCAAAAGCTATCCTAGCGTTTATAAGCTCATTTGCCTTTGCATCTGCTTCTTGATAACCCATCATATAAGTATCACTTTTCTCAACAGGCAATTTAGAAGCTTGCACTATGGTCATAACAGATGCACCAAATACCATTACTATAGATACACCGATAGCATAAGGCCAAATCTTACCGCTTGATGTTTTACTGCTCAAGTTTATTTCTCCTCATATAGAGTTTTCTTTTGATATACATATATATACCGATGAGTATGATACCGTAAAAGATTGTCTTAATGATTAATATACTTATCTGATTTGCATTACCAACATCATTTTCTAAAACTACATTTTTACTATCAGCTATCTGAGATGCTATATCTGCATAACCGTTAAACATAGCTCCACTATACTTACCTAAAACTTCACCAGGTTTTGCTTTTTGAGCAAGAAGTGGAATTATCGTACCCCCACTACTCATATCACTAAAATCCATATTTATCAAACCTATGATAAAAGCTTGAACAGGTGATGAGATAGGGCTTAATACTTGTCTTTTATCAAAATATTGATATAAAGAATCATCATTTGCCAAGATATCTACTTTTGAATCCATCTCTGAAAATGTTAAAAAAACAGTTGGTTCATTAAGCTCTTTTATAAGCTCTTTTTCATATTCAACTATAGTTTTGCCATGTGGCAACTCTTTTAACATCAAAAGTCTAAGTGATATACCAGTTTTCTGATACAACTCTGCACCAAGTATCTCAACTGATTCATTAAATTTTGGATTAAAGATAACTTCATCTTTATATAAATAATTTGCTTGTATAGATGTATAAAAAAAGGTTGAAAGGATGAGGGCAAAAAGCCCTCTTTTTAAAAGCTTCAAAGAAACTTCCTACCCTACAAATAGGTGATTAGGTGTAAGAACTGCATAAGCAGTATAAATAGCTGAGATTACCAAAGCCCAAGAAATAATTTTTTCCATCTTATACTCCTTAATTTACAACAACGCGATGTTCAGCATTATCTTTGCTGATCATCTTGATGTCTTTTTCATTCTTAATCTCATAAAACTTTGCCATATTAGCATTTTGTACATTCATACCCCAAACTGTTAAACCAGCAAGGATAGATAATAAAAGTACAGTAGCTATAAGCATACCAGTTATACCATCAAGAGCAAATACGCTTCTATTTTGATTCATGTCTGCCATATCTAACTCCTTATTTACTTAAGCTACTGATGTAAGCACCAACAGCCTCTTTTTGTTTATCGTTAAGTCTCTCAAATGCTGGCATTTTACCAATCACACCTTTTTTACCATGATTTAAAACATTAGTAACAAGTGCTGGAGTAAACTCAGCAATATTTGGAGCTACATAATCGATACCTTTACCATCTGCATTGTGACATGCTGCACAAGTTCCAGCAAATACATCAGCACCAGCACCACTCATACCGTTAGCTACATAAGCAGAAACTGCATCTATCTCAGCATCTGTGATTAATGCACCAGTATTAGCATTAAATAAACCATTACGATCTGGCATTGGCATTTCAGTACCTAGTAGTTTATTGTTTGAACCATTAACAACTACATGTTTTACAACATTTACTTCAAGTCTTTGGTTAAGATTTGCAGCTTTACCATCGATACCATCAGCAGAGATACCATGACATACTTTACACTCAGCTAAGAATACAGACTCACCCATCTCAACTAATCTATCACCAGTAAAATCAGCATACTTTGCACTAAATTTTGCATCATGAGCCGCTGAATCTTCATTATATTCACCTATTTGAGAGTAAGCATTTACAGGGTAACCAGCGATAAAATACCACATACCCCAAATGATAGTTCCTAAGAACATCACTGCCCAACCAAATGGTGCACTATTATCATACTCACCGATATTATCCCAACTATGGTCAGCTAAATTACCAGTAGCTGTATCAGTTTGCATCTGACGAACATACTTAATTACAACAAAAACTGTTATAAGAACAAGTGCTACCGCACCTGCAGCTGTAAGCATATTAACTATATCACCGTTTAAACCACCCTTAGAGCCAGCTACAGACATGTAAGTGAACCCTAACATAGCGGCAACAATGATAATTCCCCAAAGATAAAGCTTGTTCATATATCTTCTCCTATTTCTCTTTCTTATCATCATTGGATATAGAAGTTACCGGAGTATCTGCTATATCATCTTTTAGTGCCATATTGCTAAGCTCTTCATAATCTACACCATCTGCATTCTTCTTTTTTGAATATAAATGGTAAATATACGCATATAATCCAATAGTCAAAGTCGCCGTTAATATAAAATACCCATAAGCTTGTAATTGTGCAATATCCACTATAAACCTTTACTATTTAAGACTGTTCATATATGCAATAATAGCTACGATCTCAGGGATCTTACCACTAGCAACTGCATCTTTAACATTTTGGTCTTTCATATCTGCTGCTATTAGTTTAGCTTCTGCTAAAGCCATATCATGAGCTTCTGCAACGCTATTTGCTAATTTAACAACCTCTGTAGTACCATCTTTCATAGGTACTGGTTTGTTATATGGAACTGAGAAAAACTGATTAACAGTTAATTGCTCTGCATAAGCAGTCTCTACATCAGCTTCATTTGTAAACATCCAAGCATAACCTGGCATAATTGAACCTGGTACAACAGATGTTGGATTTTTCATGTGATTTTCATGCCAGTCAGTAGTTCTATAGTTACCAACACGCATT
>JAFGVR010000221.1 GCA_016937915.1 Campylobacterales bacterium
CATGAAAAAGCGGCATGAGGTTAGAGGTGCTAATGGGAAATAAAATTAGTGAAAAGTTTGTCTTGACAAATGGGGGCAGTTTCGTATAAAATAATATGATTATCTTTTATCTCAACTTTACTCTTATTTGTAACATTTTGAAGTGGGTAGTTTGTGATTTTTTTAGGATCTAGCGGATCACTAAGATTCACTAAAACCAATCCTAAATCTATATCTAGCACTACAGCTTTTTTCTCTTCGGCTATCACATCTACATCTATTACATTGCTAAAATAATCAACTGTTTTTAAGATAAGATTCTCATTTAAGGTATCTGGTATGATAGACACTACACTACTCTCTTTAAACCCTTCACCTTTTATAGATACTTTAGTGTTCTCACCTATAGTAGTGACATTTGGCGTAATATCTGTTATCTTTACATCACCACTACTCTCGATAGGAACAGATAGCTTTGCATTAGCTAATGCTAAACATACTAACAATCCAACTAAAATCTTTTTCATCTCTCACCTCTTTGATTTAACTCCACCTCTTAACACCAAACACACTCCCAGCCATTAAGGACTATCACTACCAAAGGTAGTTTTATCATCATTTTTATCTTTTTAATTACACTGCACCCAAAAGCCATCATTAGCATCTATACTCTCAAAACTCTTAAGATTTAATGAGTTTGGAATATCTGTTCTTAACATCCAAGAGTTGTTTTTATACTTCCATATAGAGTTTAGTGTTGCACCATTACATGATATATCAGAACTGTTTAGATCACTACTAGTTCCAGCTAGGCTCCATCCATACTCAAATATTTTTGATGTAGTTACATTTGAGTCTGCTATGCTCATATTGTGTTCACTAAGGCTCAACACCCATGTACCATCTTCTACTTTAACACTTGTAAGGGTATCTATAGATTCTTGTGAGTTTATAATGCTTAACAAAGTTTGATTTATAGAGTAAGCAGCCCATCTTGATGTTTGGGTATTATATTGCCAGATTATAGAGATATCATTTGAGATAGTATCTAAATCTATATCTGCAGAGATAAGATTCCACCCTTTTGTAAGTGAAATTGTTTTTTTGTATCATCTGTTGATGGCTCTTCTGATGGAGTATATTCAACCTCACCTACTCCATCTATCTTTTCATTTAACGAATATACCAACCCATCATTATCTTCTATGTATATAGTGATGTCATAAAGCCCTGAATAAGTTGATGCACTAGTGATGGTATAGATAGCCTTATACGCTTTAGTAGCATCATCATATAACATCTCAACAGTGTATTTATCTAACTGTGGTGTCTCAAATATACCATCTTCTATAGATGGCGGTGTATAATCTGGAGTGATTATCGTAGCCCACACTTTTGATATCCCACTCCCTGAAGTGACACTAGCGGTTAGTGATATAGTTTTTTTATCGTACAGATCTATTTGTGTCAATGTTTGGTTTGATTCACCATCTATAGTGTAGCTCTCTATAAAGCTTAGATTCATAGAAGCTGCTGCAAAACTACCACCTACTCTTAGATTTTTTAGAGCATCTGTAGGTATATAATAGATTGGTTCTTGAGATGCATATACACTCCCTTGAGTATTTAATCTCTCTTTTGCATCCTCATAAGAGCTATTAAGAGTTTTACCAGAGAGGATATTATCACTCAAAAACTTTGTAAAAGAGATATTACCAAACGCATCTATATAACTCAACTCCCCTGCTTTACTAGAAGTTATAACAGCTATCTTATCATTTGTATAATTGTTAGTTAGAGTTGGTATAAAACTTCCAGATTTACAAGCTTCTATGATGACCACTACATCTCGCTCTGTCTTACTTATAAAACTATCAAGAGCCACTTTAAGCTCAGATGCAAAAAGTATCTCTTTTGAGCCATCTGCATCTATATCGTTATTTGATATCTTAAAACTTCCATTACTACCATGATCTACCATGTATATATATAATGGACCAGTTTTGTCATTATTTGATTCTTCCTCTATTTGAGAAAGAAAGTTAGATACAGAGATATTTGAATCATCTACACCACTATAAGTTTTGGTATCCCCATTTATCCAGTATATATCTGAATCTAAAAAACCCCTCTTTTCAAACTGTTTATAGTAAGTTTGAGAGAGTTTTTGACTAGCATCATAGAGTGTATCATCTGGGTTATCACTATCACCTGTAAGGATAATCAATGATCCTACATCATCAGATTTGGTTGTGATTATGTTTAGGTTTTCATCAAGAGTTTTATCTCCAGCTATATACTCTTTATAAAGTGCAGTGTATGCCTCTTCATTTGAGCTAAGAACCCTTTTTGCTCCGTTGATAACAAATGAATAATCCAAACTAGTAGATTCATCAAAATTAATCTTCTCAATTTTTAAGATATAAAAACTATCCTCTTTTATATATCCACTTTTATTTAGATACCCAAAATCAAAATTTAATTTATTTTCTTGCATAGATGCATCAAAAGACTCACTAGCAAGTTGACCACCACCTATATCATAAATAGACAATTTAAATGTCTCATAACCATTTATCTCACCATCCACCTCTACATCTACACTTAGATTTTCATCACTAGAAACAAATGATATATAGTCAACATCTGAGTTATCTATAGCTGCATAAGTATTTAAACCATTATAAATATTTGAGTAAAATATATTGCTATTATTTTCCATCTCAACATCAGTTTTAGCATAATTAAGATTTAGATATACCTCTTGATAAGGCTCTCCATATATCGACAAACTATAAAGTCCCTCTTTATATCTAGCCTCTATTGTTTGTTGTGTAGAGTTGGTTTCAAATAGATCTTTTCCATTTAGTTTTACACCAAACTCTTTAATAGATACAAATTCACCTATATAACTTGTATCTTGTGGGATAACAAACTTATTTTCTAAACTTTTACCATCTTCATCTAGTACAAATTTTTTATAATAAACACCATCATCATTTAAAAGATACTCTAAAAGTCCTATCTTATACTGAACCTTCCAGATATCTTCCACCGTTTGAAATTTTAGATAATATGTAGTGTTTGCATCAAGTGCCAAATCCAGATAAAAGTTCTCACTTGCATCAAAACTTCTTGAACCTATAAAACCATTGAAATTTTGCTCATTTTTATAAAGCTCATAAGTTATCTCAGTATCACTTTTCTCTTTTAAAGACCCTTTATCTACTAGATAAAAAAGTTTATACACCCCTGTATCATTGATATCAAAACTAAACCATCTCGTTTTTAAATCATTTGAGTTTGTATCACTAAGCTCATCTTGATAAGTGTTTCCAACTTCTATATTAAAAGGTGTTGATTCATAGCTTGTTTTTATATCATCAAGTGCATTTAAAGGGGCATCATCAAAAGATAGTAAAGTATAATTTTTTACATATTTTAGATCTTTAAACTCATAAAGTACATCTATAGATGCTGTATGTTTTGTGGATGTTGTGGTTAATACTCCATCTGAGATAGTCGCATATTCACTACCATTTATGATAGTAGCAGTATAATCTGTTGCCTTTAGAGGCAATACAGTTTGAAGGTCATCATCAAATACCGTGATGTTAAGCTCACTAGAGTTTATAACCGTAGTAGTCTCGTTTGAGCTAAGAGTAGATACATTGTCCATATACTCATCTGTTAGTTTTACTTTTATCTTATTTTCTTTCGAAGCCACTCCACTGCTGTCACATACTACAAATGAAAGTTCATATATACCATCACCATTTGCATCATCTGGATTTTCAAAATCTAAAACACTTTTAAGCTCCAATATACCGGTAGTAGAGTTTATCTCAAAAAACTCTTTATCATCCCCTACTAAAGTATAAGTTATATTATCACCATCTGCATCACTAGCGTTAAAATCATAAAAAAGCGTCTCACCCTCCATAACTTTTATAGATAAACTATTCTCATACCATGCTATATTATCATCATTTTCTGATGCCGATAATACATCAATATCCCCATCACCATCTATATCTGATGCATAGACACTTCTTGCACTACCTGCAGAAGTTGTGATGGTGTGAGATGTAAAGTTTTCACTCCCATCATTCTCATACCA
>JAFGVR010000222.1 GCA_016937915.1 Campylobacterales bacterium
TAAATCTCACTTAATATCCCTTTAGTCCGTTATATCCATAATAAAAGTTTTGATATTTTTTTTCTCTTGTATCTCCCGAAGCTTTAAAATTGACTTGTCCACTTATTGTAACAGTAATGCTACCATTAATTTTACTTACATTTCAACCAAAAACCTTCATTAGCCTCTACAGTATCAAAGCTTTCAAATCCTAAAGAGTTTTGTATAGTTGTGTTTAAAAGCCATGAGTTGTTTTTATATTTCCATGCAGATACAAACTCTGAGTTACTACACCCAAACTCACTTAAAGATATATCGTTGTTTGTTCCTAGTAAATGCCATCCTGCACCATGAGAAGTACCGTTTGTACTAGAGTTATCACTTATACTAAGATCAAAGTCATCATCAGCAAGTACCCAAAAACCTTCACCGTTATATATACTTGCTATATTAGGAAGTTGAGCATTGTCTATAACAGTTTTTATATCTGCTTTGTTGGAAAATGCTCTCCACTGACTATTTGTATATTTCCAGATTATACTTGCTTTTGTAGATATCTCAGCCACATTAGTTATACTCCCACTAACCAAGTTCCATCCAGCTTTTAGAGGTATAGTTAAGCTAGTAGTGTTTTGTTCATATTCAGATGAAGTAGCTGGTGCGGTATATCCACCATCAGCTATAACCTGTTCTACTGTCACACTACTATCTCCATTATCTATCGTATCACTTGCCGTTTTATCCTCTAAGTCATATATAAAGTCTAATATATCAGGGATACCGTTTTGGTTATCATCTTTTGAGTATCTTGCATCATCACTCCATACATCTTGGCTATCTTGGACACCATCTCCATCTGTATCTGAGAAAGTAACCGTAAAGTTTTTAAATAAAAAGTCTCTTACGCCGTTGTTATCTAGTAGTGCTATAACTTTGTTTTCACCTATATTTAGTTTTGAAGCTTCAATAGTGTTATCACTAAGTACGACCCCGTTTACTGCATACTCTACAATCACCTCACCACTGCTATCTATCTCACCATAGCTTCCAAGTGCTGTATCTACTTTTGATGCTTTTTTATTTAAAAGCTCACCTATTGTTAAGCTCTCACCATACTCTACACTACTAGGTATATTTAGCTTTGCATAAGGCATCATAAATATCTTTGATATAACTTTTGATAACTCACCTCTAGTTATCTCCCCTTGAGGGTTTGCAGTATCGCTTGTCATAAACAAACCAAACACACGAGCTATTTTTGCATATTCTAAAAGTGTAGAGTTAGAAAAACTATCTGCATCGCTAAAAGTTATGCTAAGTAGTGAAAAACCTGCTAATCTCTCATCTAGTTTTAGAGTTTTTACTATCAGCCTTGCAAGCTCTTCTCTTGTTATATAAGTACTGCTTAAATCATCACTGCTAAAATCTATGGCTGAATTTTCTTTAGCATAAGTGTAGTACTTACCTGCCCACTCAGGGTAAACCTGAAGTACACTTTCATAGTTTGGCATCTCTATCTGTTTCGCTATTGAAGCTGATATTATCACCATTTTAAGAGTTTCTGCCATAGATGCATTATGTGATGGTCTAAATACTCTTTTAGTGCTATCACTTGGGTCTTCACTTCCCCATATAGCACCTTTTAGTGTAGCATAAGCTATATAGTTGAAGTTTTTAGTCATACCGTTTGCATCACTGTAAAAACTAGCTATATTTGTCTCATCAAATCTAAGTACATTTATCTCTTTATCTGTAGTTGATTTACCATCACTTAAAGTTACTACTACTTTATGGATGATTTTAGTGTTATCTGTTGAGACAAGTACCAATTCATTGTTTGAGTTTATACTCGCACTCTCGCCATCACTGCTTTTTACACTTATACTCACACTATCGCCATCTGCATCGTAAACTAAAAGTGGTAGTATTAAAGTGCCTTCTTCATACCCTGCTATCTGATACTGTTGGTTTTCATCTAAAGTAGGTGGAGTATTTGTAAGGGTTTTTGACCAAAAAGTTTTAGAGTTATCTATCATAATTGTATTACCGTTTTCATCTAACAGTTTTACCACTAGCATATTTTCAGCCACAGAGGTATCTGGAGTGAGTGGCACTAAGAGTGTATCTTGGCTAAATGTAAAGTCACTTGAAGTTAGAGAGTTTGAGTATGTGTTACTAACTACCTCTACACTATATGCAGATATATCTTCACTGAACTTCCATGACTTTGTGAAACTCTCTTTTGCTAAAGAGTTGTCTTGAAAATTTTCACTCTCAAGACTTAAAGTCTTGAGAGAATTATCAAATGGTTCAAATTGTCCGCCTCTAACACAACGAACATACGTACTACCTGTCTTACCGTAGTTGCCCGCGCCGCCATAGCCGAAGTCCACATCCCACGCATAGCTAGTGCTGTCAGCATTTGTAGTAGAACTCCAGTAATAGCCAGAGGTGATATTTTCAAAAGTTGAATTTATTGATGGAATATATAGAGAATAATCAACTATACTTAAAAGTTCGTTTTTATTTGGAAGTCTCCAATCACTGTATCCTCCAAGCTTTAATGCCTCACAGTAGTCTATGGCTTCTTGCCATGTTTTAGTAAGCTCTTTTGCATCTGAGTTGTCTTGCCAAAATAGTCCCGTGGTATTGTCTGTTACAATATCGCCACTTTTACTAAAGTCTGCAAAAAGCAGATTAATTCCTATCAAAAGAAAAAGGATCAATTTCATTTATTACTCCTACTGTTTGTTTTAGTTTATAGCTATTAGCATGTTTGATATGCCCTAAAAATGAAGCTTGAACAGATAAGAACTGTTTTATCTCTTCAAAATCCATTTTACCTTTTAGCTCATCGTATCTACTAAGATATTTTGCTTTTTTATATTTGTAGTTATTTACCACTCTTTTTCTAGTTAGTACATAGTGTGGTCTTATGATATAACCTAAAAAATCCAAACCATCTTTATTTTCCTTTAAAATATATCTATCTCTTAATTTTAAAGCTAAATTATCGCTAAGATACTTCACTATACTTTTGTATAGCTCTAAGAGTTTTTCTTTTGAGTTTTCAAAAAGCACAAAGTCATCTACATATCTTATGTATCTTTTACATTTAAGTTCCCGTTTTACGAAGTTGTCAAAATCATTCATATAAACATTTGCAAAAAACTGACTTGTAAGGTTACCTATTGGCAAACCTTTATTTTTATCTACTTTAAACAATGTTTTGTGGCTTGGAATTTTTAAAAAATTGCTTTTAGTGCCTTTTAGTATCACATTTTTTGTAACATCTTGATATATTATTTTTTCACACAGCCACAACATCTCATCTAACTTTATTTTTGTACCTTTTACCAAATGAAATGTTTTAACCAACATGCTTTGAAGTTTTGTATATAAGATATCTTTGTCTATTGTATAAAAAAAGTTTTTTATATCTAGTTGCAGATAATATTTGCTCCCTCTGCTAAAGTGTAATGCCCTCTTTGTTGCATTATGTATCCCTTTATCTTTTCGATTACTGTAACTATCATATATAAATTTAGGTTCATATATCTGTTCTAACAATGGTACGATTATATGATGGACTACTCTATCACTAAAATCTGCTGCAAAAACTTCACGCATTTTTGGTGAATTGGTGATAAAGCACACACCTCTTTTGAAAGTGTATGTTTTATCATTTAAAGAAGTTTCTAAGTCACATAAATTCTCTAAAAGATTTTGTTCAAACTTTAAAGCATTGATTGTATTGCGCTTCAGTCTTCTACACTTTAGATAAGCAGTATAAATCTCTTTGAACTCAAACATTTTATTCTCCGCCTCTAACACAACGAACATATTTACTATTTGTCTTATTGTTGTTGTTCGTGTTGCCATTGTTGAAGTTCACATTCCACGCATTGCTAGTGTTGTTAGCATTTGTAGTAGAACTCCAGTAATTGTTAGAGGTGATTAAGTCATATACTTTAGCTTTTACTATAAAAGTTGTGCAGTTATAGCAAAAGTACCAAACATCAACGATCTGGCTATATACACTATGGTGATAAGACCGCACAATAAAAAATAGCACACTTTTAAAATTTATCATTTTAAAACTCCGGCTCTCTTTTTCTCAAAATAGTTAAACCATGCCTGAGCTTGTTTGCATACATCTATACATAGTTTTGTAGAGTGTTCAAAGCTCTTAAAAGAGCTAAAACTTTTTAGCTCTTTAGCAAGTTGCAGTAACATCTTGGTCTCTTCACACTTCTCAACCAAGCTATTTAAAATATCTTTTTTATCTTCACTTCTATTTGCACGATGGATCAAAAACAGTATCTGTTTTGAATACTCTCGTAGATCTTGACCTATAGAGTATTTGCTATATTTTTCAAAACCTTTGACTATAGTCTCTATGTATGCACAAAAATCTAATGCTGATTTATATATAGGTAAATTCTCATATCTCATTTTAGCCACCAAAAAAAATTTCCCATAAAATCTTTAAAGATTTTATGTAAAGTTTCAAATTATTGTCCGCCTCTAACACAACGAACATACCTACTAAAGGTCTCATTGTAGCTGTACGTGCTGCCATCGCTGAAGTACACATACCACGCATTGCTAGTGTAGCTAGCATCTGTAGTAGAACTCCAGTAAAGGTCAGAGGTGATATTTTCAAACACTGCATTGATAGCTGGGTAATACTTAGAATCATCTACTATGGATTGTAGCTCTTTAATATCCGGCAATCTCCAGTCACTGTATCCTCCAAGATCCAAAGCCTCACAGTAGTCTATGGCTTCTTGCCAAGTTTTAGTAAGCTCTTTTGCATCTGAGTTGTCTTGCCATACGAGTTTTGTTACATTGTCGGTTACTATCTCTTTTGTAGCATCTCTAGTGTAGCTATGATTTACTCCTGCTTGGTAATGACCGTCATCATAGTTACTATAGCTTGTAGTTTGTCCTGTTTTTTTAAGTGGCGTCGTAGCCTCTATCGTAGTGTTTTGTTCACTTGATATAGTTTCCTCTTGTACTGCAACCATCTCAAAGTTTTCTGGCAAACTCACAAGCGTATATGAGTATTCACCCATGTACTTCTTTTTAGGATAATGCATATTTATAAGCGTTATCGCTTCATCTGTCGGTATCGCGAACCTTAACCCGTACTTCTCTTCATCAAATAAAGCTTCTAAAAAAGATGTCGTAGTAGGTGTGGTGTATTTTATCTTATATGGTTGGTTTAAATCTTTTGCAGCGATTATCTCATCTTTGTATGCATAGTTTTTATCAAAAGTCACCACTATCTCATCACCTGTAGTAGCAGTTATGGTTTTGCCGTCAAGTGTTGTAGACTCTGGCATATATAAGATTGCTGTTGAGGCTTGTGGCAACTCTATAAACGGCTCATTTGGCACTTCCGGAGTATATCCTATAGCTTTTGTATCACTATCTACCGCTCTATAACTAAACGCTTTATATATTGCGTTTGCAGTTGTAGCTGTGTTGTTTGCTTTTAACTCTGTGTGAAAATCCTCTATGATGTTCTCTAGCGGTATCCCGCTATACTCTGCAAACTTCTCCACTCTGGCATCTAACCATGCTACCACCATAGTGTTTGCAGTGGTTGAGTTTATATCTTCACCTATGAAGTAGCCTTTGTTATCTATAGGTAGTCTGTAAGTGTCTTTAACTCCGTCTGTTTTTTTAAGGGTGTATATGGTGGTGTTAAGGTTTTTGTTTTTTGCTGTGTCTCTGTGGTAGAGTGCTATGGCTATGTCAACCCCTCTGCTTGTGATGATTTTGTTTTGTTCTTCATTTATCTTGAAACAAAAGTAGTACTGTCCGCTGTTTGAGTCATACTCAAACCATCTCCCGCCATATAGTTCGTTTTTGTTTGAGTCAACCAAACCTAAAAACGGTACCATCATACCTTTTGCATCATAAACATTTGTCTCATATCCTTGTGAAACAGGTGATAGCACGAACATCTTGTGTGAGTCTTTAAAAACCGTGTCTGCTGTTGGTATGGAACCTTTTGGTGCTTTGATGTTTATCTGTGTCTCTATCTCAAAGATACCGGGAGTTAAGTGTTGGATACCTTTTTTGTTTTGGTAGTTTTGCCAGTATGTTTTTTTACTTCCACCCTCTGAGAAATCTTTTTTAAACACCTGTGAAATATTTTCAAGGTAGCTTATATTGTGAAACTGTGAGTAGTTTTTAGTGTCATCATCTTTAAACTCATAGTAGTCACTAGATTTGTTAAGTGTACTTTTTATATATGAGTCTTTATCTAACAACCCTTGGTGTGAGTTATACACACCTGTTATGTTACTCTCAAAAAGCTGTTTGTTTGAGAGTGCGTCTTTATACACCTTAAAACTAAATCCTACCGGAGTGTTGTTTACAAAGTCTTCGCTTGAGAGTGTGCTAAATATATCTGCACCGTTTGTATCATAATCCCCTATACGCATCTCATAAGAGTATGTGATACCGCTTACTGCTAGTGTGGCGTCACGGTTATTTATGTTTGTAGCATTGAAGTAACCTTTTGGTGCATTTCCGTATAAAAAGTAACTCTCATAATTGTAGTTACCATCACTATATGGATCAAGTGAATTTGAACCATCAGGATACACAAGATATGAGTATTTCTTCATATCTATACTAAAAGGCTCCCCCACTTCACCGTTGGCTATACTAAATGGTACTTCCCTAGGAGCAGTCGCAAAGTCATAAGCAAACTTTCCACCAGTGTTTGCAAGTTTACCAAGATCAACTATAGCTCTACCCCATCCAGCTCCTGGGATAGCATAAGAAGCTACGCGTGAGCTAAATTCTGCGATAATCTCATCCGCAGAGTCGCTAAAACCTTGGATAACATCAGTTGCTAGCTCTTTGGAGAAGTTCATAACCATCTGCATATTTACTTTTTTTATGGCATTTAGTGCAGTGTTTTTAAGTTTTGCAATTTTTGCCAAACCTTCTATGGAGGTAGCATCTACTTTTAAAGCTTGTACAAGTTTACCGCCACTTGTAGCTATTAGCATCTTTGAAGCAATTTTTGCTATGTTTTTATCTTCTGTTGAGACTTTGTGTCCTAAAGATATTCTTGCAAATATTCTTGATAAATCTTCTATAGATATAGATTTAAGAGATGAGCTTTCAAAGTCTATTATCACTTTTGAAAACGATGAAAAATCTTTAGGGTAGTAAAACTCATCATCTTTTGAAAAAGGTGTGAGCATCTGTTTAAATATTATCTCAAAAGCTAAAGCTCTTAGGTAGTCTTTTGCTTTCTCGTCCGATTTTTTAGCTCTTGGGGTTCCCACCTTGGCTCTGTAAACTCTTGAAAAAAAGCTTTTTAGACTTACCGCTTCACCAGCTATAGCTTCTGACTTTGTAGTTGATAAAACATCTGCCACATTATCTATAGAATCAAGAGCATTTAAAAGGTTATCTGCGTAAGGCATATATTCATCTGTTTTATTCGCTAGTTCATATATGGTTTTTACACCCTCTATTTTATCTCTAAAAAAAGATGTAGTTGTTTGCACCTTTTCACCAACATCATTTAAAAAATCGGTTGTAGCTTCTACTTTTTGTTTAGTTTTCGTTAGAAAAGTGCTTCCGTAATTTCCACTGCTTGAAATGGTCTCTAATGCTATGGAGAATATGGTAGCGTAGTTCATGATAGCAGGTTTGGAAAAATCATCAAACTCTGTAAAAAGCATATACTCAGAGTTTGTGTTATATGTATGTCCTAAATCTTCAAAACTGATATCTGTATCCACTGTTGTAGATGATGTATTTGGAGCTAAAACTTTTGATAGGTCTAAGAAGTATGGTTGTCTATCTATCATAATAGGTTTAGAAAACTTAAGGTTAAAATCACTATCTTTGTTTTTAAAATCATCTATTGATAAAACACCGTAATGTAAACTTCTGCTGCTTGTTATGCTTACCTTACCGTTTTGAGTATTATCTAATTCAAACTCAAACCCTTTAGATGCCTGTAAAGCAGTACTCATACTTGATAATAATGCCACAGATGCCAATACACTTTTAAATTTCATGTTATTCCCCATACCTAACAATTTAAAATAAAATTTTATTGTTATAGCATTATTAAACTTTTATTTACACCAATTTCACATTTTCCAAATCCATATTAAAAAAGTTGTATTACACGTGCTTTGAGACTCCCAAAAGTGGTGAGGATCGTATCCTTATTACTCCACCGAGTTTAAAAGTTAGTAAAAACTTAACTATCTTATTAAATGATATCGTATGTAATCTCTGTTTTAAACTTTTGTTTTCTAATCTCTTTTATGGCTAAATTTTCTATTTCCATGCTCATAAGTTCAGCTATAGATTGAGTATTGTTTTTTGCCATTTCTCTTAAAACTATTCCTCTATATGCTTTTGCCCAATGACTTACTACTTTTCCATCTTTGATAAATTTCATGGTTGTATAAGGTTTTGATATCTTGTAAAATTTTTCATAAAAACCAGCTCGAAGATCTAAAATATCTTCATTTTCAAGAAACTCATCAAGTTGTTCACTAAAATGCTCTTTATAAAAATTTTCAAGTGCAAAATTGCCAAGTTTTTCTGTTTGTTTTAATTTGTAATCTTGTACTTTATCACTTGCTAATATAGGACCATATAGATTAGAAAATATAATGACATTAGAGTCTATATAGTCTTTTTCATCTTTATTTAAATCAGAATATTTTAAATAATCATATGCAACTCCATCATATCGTTCAACTGCTTTCATAATTTCTTTATCTGAATGATTACCTTTGTAATATTCTATTATGTCCTGTTTTTTTGTACCAAATAGTTTTATAAGTTGCTCATTTGTTGCATTATCAATAAAATTTTGATATTTATCAACAGCTTCCATTCTATAATTAAAAAGATTTGGGAAAAGAAAACTATTTTGATCTAACGGTTCTGTAGTTCCTCCTTTATATTTAGTTTCACTCGGTGAGAAAAGTATTTTCATTTTTATGCTCCAATTGTATTTTTTTATTATCTAGTAAACTTAGTAGGCTAACTAAAGACTCTTTTTTATTATCATCAAATTGCCAATTTAATGCAGCTTTTTCATATTGAGGTAGAAACAATTTAACAATTTCTTTATTGTTTAAATCTTTAATTTCATTGTATCTATTTTGCTTAGCTTCATATTACTTGATCAAAGCTTTGGAAGAAAAAATTATCCTTATCGTATTTTGGGGATTCTCCCCCTTGTATTTTTGTTTCTGCAGGTGCTA
>JAFGVR010000223.1 GCA_016937915.1 Campylobacterales bacterium
AAATAATAATGAAATTTATCATTTACCCTTTATCTATATAATTCATTTATAAATCAAATCTATAACCACATAACTTGTGGTTATTAACAAGGAATATATAGATGGGACTATATGATCGTGATTATGCAAGAGGAAATGCTTTTGCTTATCAAACTTCGTCAAGAAGTGATTCACAAATAATCACTTTTGTAAAAGAGACTTACAAGTTGTTCGCAGCCTCTATGATGGCTGGAGCTGTTGGTGCTTATGTTGGTGTACCTATGGCTGGTGCAATCCATGCATGGTTTATACCACTTATGATTTTAGAGATTGGACTATTAATTGGCCTTCACTTTGTTAAACATAAACCAGGTATCAACTTAGCTGTAATGTTTGGTTTTGTTTTCATGACAGGTCTTATGCTAGCTCCACTTTTAGCTAGAACACTTGGGATGAGTGGCGGTGCTACTATAATTGGTAACGCTTTTGCTATGACTTCACTTATATTTGGTGCTATGAGTTTTTACGCTATAAAAACAACAAGAGATTTTACTGGTTTTGGTAAACCTTTAATGATAGCTGTATTTGTTATCATGGCTTTTTCTATTGTAAATATCTTCTTAGGTAGCCCACTTTTAGCTGTTGGTATATCTGCAGTTGTGGTAGTACTTTTTAGCATCATGGTTACTTATGATACTCAAAACATCATCGCTGGAAACTATGAAACTCCTATAGATGGTGCGATAGCTCTGTACTTAGACTTCTTAAACATCTTTACTGCACTATTGCAGTTATTTGGAATCTTTGGTAGTAACTCAGATGACTAAAGATAACCTATCACCCGAGCTTTACAGGGTGATAGATGCAAATCTCAATCGCCTCAAAGAGGGGATAAGAGTTGTGGAGGATATCATGAGATACCACCATAGCAACAAAGAACTCTCCACAAAACTCAAAAAACTTCGCCACTTAGCTTTCATAGAAGATATAAAAAAACTGCTAGAACACAGAGATAGCATCAATGATGTACTTCGCCCAACAGTTGATAGTGAACTGAATCGTACATCACTTAATAGTATAATAACTGCAAATTTTAAAAGGGCTCAAGAATCATCTCGTGTGTTAGAGGAGCTATTTAAACTCGAAGATGCTAAAAAAAGTGAAGTTTTTAAACATATACGCTATGAGCTATATGACCTAGAAAAAGTTATCTCGAAACTATAAATACAACTTCAAACTCTAAATAATTCAGAGGATACTCATCCATAAGTTTTTTAGTTTGTTTGTAGTTCAACACTTTTCTAGAACCACTTACACCACTCTTTTTTATATACCTAAACATATCTCTAACTGATTCAAATTCAAGCTTATAATTGACCACTTCAAAATCAGCATCAAAGTATTTTTCACTTAGTTCTTTAACCTCGCTTGCATCTCTAAGGATAGAATCTAAACCTGCTGTTTTATTTAAGGTATCAAATGTTTTAGATGTGAATATGGCTAAAGCTACATCAGTTTTTAATGATTTGATATTTTGAAAAACTATCTCTAAATCATCTGCCCACTGAAGTGCAGATGCTGAAACTATATAGTCAAACTTAAAATGTGAGAGATGCTCAAAAAGTTTTGCATCATTAAAATCACCATAGATGCACTCTATAAATTGTGATTTTGGATGCAACTCTAACATCCCATGAGCAAAATCAACACCCACAAAATGGTTGTACTTCCAATCTATCTTTTTACAAAGCTCACCACTGCCACAACCTAAATCTAAGATATGTTTTGGCTTACATTTAAGATATGCTAAAAGTTTATCTATAACTTTTTTTTGAATTATGTTATAAGTTCCATACTCAACTGCATACTTTGAAAACTCTGAGCTCACTCTCATCTGCGATTAGCCAAAAGGGAAAATACAAAAATAGCCAAAACTGATAGCACGATAGTAGCACCTGATGGAAGTGAAAAATAAAAAGAAAATAGCATTCCAGATATCACACCCATAATGGCAAAAAATACCGCCATTAGCATAGTATTTACAAACCCTTTTTTATATTGAAGAGCTGAGATAGCTGGCATAACCATCAATGCACCTATAAGTAAACTTCCAACCACTCTGATAGATAAAGCTATGATGACAGCAACAATGGTCACAAATAAAAAGTTCAAAAATTTCACCTTGATGCCACTTGTTTGTGCAACCTCCTCATCATACGCTATGAAATATAACTCTTTTGAAAAAGTGAGTAAAAGAGCTAATGAGATGCCTCCAAATATGCAGATAGTGATGATATCCTCTACACTAACAGCCAAGATAGAACCAAAAAGGTATGAGAAAAGGGAGTTGTTAAATGCACCACCAAGTGATACTATGATAACCGCTATGGCCAAAGCTCCAGAGAGAAATATAGCTAAAACCGCATCTGAATAGAGTGAAAAGTGACTTCTTAAATACTCTATGAGCCAAGCAGAAAAGATAGCCATAAATACAGCTATCCACATAGGGTTATATCCAGCTATAAGCCCAACTGCAACCCCCACCAAAGCTGAATGTGCAAGAGTCTCACTCATCATAGAGTAGCGACGCAGAACCACAAAAGTCCCACTAATAGATGCTAACAATGCTATAACTATCCCAGCTAAAAAAGCCCTTTGCATAAAATCGTACTCAAGTATCTCTAACATCTAATGTCCATGTTTATGATTACAAACCAAATGTGCTTCGATGCCATAAAGTTTGCTCATCTCTTCGCAACTAAGTGCCTCGCTAGGGTTATTGCATATCTGAATCTTTTCGTTTATTGTAAAGAGTCTTGCTATATCATCAGCTATAACACCAACATCATGGGTTATAAAAACTATAGTGATTTTTTCCTCTTTATTGAGTTTTCTAAGAAGCTCATAAAATCTGTTTTGTGAGATGGTATCTACGCCTGTATTTGGTTCATCTAGTATGAGTATCTCTGGTCTTGATGCCAAAGCCCTTGCTATCATAGCCCTTTGTCTCTGACCCCCTGAAAGTTCCCCTACCATCCTATCTCTAAGGTGTGTAACATCCATCTTTGCCATAGCACTCTCAACTGCTTCTATATCCTCTTTTGTTTTTTTAGAAAACAGTTTTCGCTTAGATGTTCGACCCATATTTACTATATCTTCTACAGTTGCAGGAAAAGCAGCATCTACAAGTGAAGCTCGTTGTGGAACATAACCTATTTTGTCCCACCTTTTAAAATGTGACATCTTTTTACCATATAGTTTTATCTCTCCGCTAGTTGGTTTACTAAGTCCCAAAAGCATCCTGATAAGTGTAGTCTTTCCACCACCATTTGGCCCTATAATTGCTATATATTCTGCTTGAAATATTTCAAATGATATATTTGTAAGTATCTTATGCCCTTTTGAGACAAAGTTAAGATTTTTTACATCAAATATAGCAGCTTTGAAATTCATAAAATCTCTTAGTTACACTCTAAAGCTTTAGATATTTTTCTAAGGTTTTCTCTCATAATCTGCTCATAAGATAAATCTTTTTTAGCCTCATCAGCAGTTATATTTCCAAGTGGTTGTAAAACTTCTACTGATGCACCTGTTTCAGATGCTATGCTTTTGATAGCCTTATCAGATGCAAAACTCTCAAAAAATACAGTAGTTAAGTTATCCTCTTTTATATGTTCTATAAGCTCTATCATCGTGTTAGCATCTGGCTGAGCATCTGGAGATAAACCACTTAGGGCTAAAGTCTCAAAACCGTATCTGCTAGAGAGGTATGAAAATGCATCGTGATTTACTATGATGGTATCTTTTTTACAATTTGACAAACTGTTTTTAAAATCGCTATCTAACTTTTTAATCATATCTATGTATTGATCTCTATTCTTTTCATATATCTCTTTATTTTTAGGAGATAGCACTATAAGTTCTCTTGTTACCATATTTGCCATTTTAATCATATTATCAGCATCTAGCCAGTAATGATGATCTAGTGCACCCTCTTTATGATTTTCATAATCATCATGCTCGTCATGATGATTATGTGAATGTTGTGTCTTTCTAAGCTTCATATAATGGCTCATATCAAGAGCTCTGTGCTCAAAATCTATATCCTCTATCCAAGGTTGAAGCCCAGTACCACTATAGATAATAAGGGGAGCTTTTTGTATCATAGCCATAAGTTTTGGTGATGGTTCAAAACTGTGTACATCTGCACCAAATGGGATTATCATAAATATATCTTGAGTATCTGATGCTATGTACTTTGCTACATCATATAAAGCAAAAGTGCTTACACCAACAGATCTTTTGTTGTTACCAACCTCTAACTTTTGTTCCTCTTTTGATATCACTGCAAAAACTATAACCACTATGATTACAGCCAAAAAGATAAAGTTTTTTAAGCTTTTCATAATTTTTCCTAATTTTTCCGAAATTATACCCTATCTTTGTAATATAAATTTTTTTTGGTATAATTCGCCACTTTCTTATTTAGGATAACCCATTATGACAACTAGTTTTTTACTTATTGTTCAAATAATTTTAGTGATTCTTATAGTTATCGCTGTTTTATTACAAAAAAGCTCAAGTATAGGTCTTGGTGCATACAGTGGCTCAAACGAATCTGTTTTTGGAGCTAAAGGTCCAAACAGCTTTTTAGCAAAAGCTACATTTACAATAGGTTTTTTATTTGTTGTAAATACTATTACTTTAGGATACATGTTCTCTCAAGCAAAACAAGAATCTGTAGTTGATGAGATGGTTGAGAGTACTAATGTAGTCGCACCTGCTGCACCTATAGAGATACCAACTACAACTCAAGAATCGACAAAATAGTTGCATTAAAGCAGCTATTTTACCCTCAAATACTTTTTTAAATAATTACTCGCTACAATTACAAAATTAATTTTGATATCAATGTAAGGAAACCAAATGTTACAAGAGATTTATGGTGATTGTGAAGCTAAGATGCAAGGGAGCATCGAGCATATGCAAAGAAAATTCAAAACTTTAAGAACTGGTAAAGTTACAACTAATGTACTTGATCATGTTAAAATAGACTACTACGGTACTGCTACTCCACTTGACCAAGTTGGTTCTGTTTTAACACCAGATGCTACTACTATTACTATAACTCCATGGGAGAAACACCTATTGAAAGATATAGAGAGTGCTATACAATCAGCAAACATCGGTGTAAACCCTAACAGTGATGGAACTCAGATAAAACTATTTTTCCCACCTATGACTACAGATCAGCGTAAAGAAAGCGTTAAGCAGATGAAAGGGATGGGTGAAGATGCTAAAGTTTCTATAAGAAACGATAGAAGATGGGCTAACGATAAAATAAAAAAACTTGAAAAAGACAAAGAGATAACTCAAGATGATTCTAAATCAGCTCAAGACAACATTCAAAAAATAACAGATAAATATATCGCAAAAATAGAAACTATCTTAAAAGATAAAGAAGCTGAGATCTTAAAAGTATAATTTTTATACGACACCCCCCCCTATCAAACTCTTCTACTGACCCCTTGTGGTTAAGAGTTTGATAAACTTACTAAAATTGTCTATTAATCGACCTTTTTTTTATCTGACATAAAACATCAGACTGATATAATTTCAAACTTTAAAAAGTACTATTTGGAGCAACTTAATGAACAGAAAAAAGATATATAATCCCGAATCAACTGAAAAAGTCAATGATCGAAAAATCTTTGGTGGAAATCCGACAGGGATATTTGAATTAAATGACATAAAATATCAGTGGGCTTATAATCTTTGGGAGATGATGCTAAATAACACTTGGTTTCCAAAAGAGGTCGATATGACCCGTGATGTGAATGATTACAAAATACTCACAGATGCTGAAAAGACAGCTTATGATAAAGCACTTTCACAACTTATCTTTATGGATTCACTCCAAACAAATAACCTGATTGATAATGTAAACCCTTACATAACTTCACCAGAGATAAATCTTATCCTAGTAAGACAATCGTTTGAAGAAGCTCTTCACTCACAAAGCTATGCAGTTATGGTTGATAGCATCTCTACAAACTCTAAAGAGATATATGATCTTTGGCGTCGTGATGCTATGCTTAAGAGTAAAAACGATGCTATCTTTCGTTCATACGACAGACTTGCAGAAGAGCCAACTGAGCGTAACTTTGTAAAAGCTTGTTTTGCAAATCAGATTTTAGAGGGGATATACTTTTACAGTGGTTTTGCATATATCTACACTTTAGCTAGAAGTGGCAAGATGCTAGGCTCTGCTCAGATGATTAGATTTATCCAAAGAGATGAAGTTACCCACCTTGTACTTTTCCAAAACATCATAAACTCTCTAAAAAAAGAGAGAGCTGATCTATTTACAAATAAATTAAAAGCTGAAGTTATCGAGATGTTCAAAGAGGCTGTTGAGCTTGAGATAAAATGGGGTAAATATATAACTCAAGGGCAGATACTTGGACTTACAGATGCTATAGTTGAGCAATATATAAAATTTTTAGCTGACGAAAGACTAAATGCTGTTGGGTTTGAAAAAATTTACAATGTTACAAATCCTATAAAATGGGTAAATGACTTTGCAAAATTTAATGATCAAAAAACAAACTTTTTTGAAGGAACTGTAACCAACTACTCAAAAGGGAGTTTAAGTTTTGATGAAGATTTTTAAAACAGTTTTATTTATTACTCTACTTTCAATATCCTTAGAAGCAAAAGAGTACAAAGCTGTTTTTGACTGTAGCTCTGGCGATGCAGATTTTATCAAAAGCCGTATGTGGCTTATAGGCAAAACAGCAGATATGATCAAAGCAAAAGGTGATAAATCAACATTTGCCTTAACTATACACGGTAAATGTACTGCAATCACCTCTAAAGACTACGATATGATCGTTGATGAAAAAGATATAGAAGCAACAAAAAAAGCTCAAGAACATCTCATAAAACTTATAAAAGAGAAAGATGTAAAAACAACTGTATGTGCTATGAGTTTAGCTTCTAACAGTATAGAAGAAGATAGCATCTTAGAGTCTATAAAAATATCACCAAACTCATTTTTAGATACTATTGAGTATCAAAATAGTGGCTATGCAATAATGACATTTAAGTAAAAAAATGAAGAAACCTGAAATATCACTCTATTCTTTAAGCTTTGAAACTACAAAAAATTACAACACAAATCTAAAAACATTATTAAACCTCATAGAAGAAGCTAAAGAAAACTCTATAATAGTAGCACCAGAAGTTTGTTTAACAGGTTTTGATTATGAACACTTTACAGATGCTTGTGACTTTGCATCTATAGCCATAGCAAATATAAAAAAAGTATCTACTAACAAAGTTATCATCTTAACTATGTTTGAAAAAAAGGATGGCAAAATATACAATTTTGCAAAAGTTTTTTATAATGGTGAAACTATCCATGAACAAGCTAAAACTAAACTTTTTCAACTTGGCGATGAGCATAAATTTATGTATGCTGGAGATGAAAAAGATATAAAAATTATAGAAATTTTTGGTCTAAAAATAGCTATACTAATCTGTTTTGAACTCAGATTTAAAGAACTTTGGCAAAAACTTGAAGGTGCAGACATCATAGCAGTGCCATCATGGTGGGGAAAACTTAGAAGTGAAAACTTTACAACTTTAACTGAAGCTTTAGCTATAATGAACCAGTGTTATGTCATAGCATCTGATAGTGCGAATAAAGAGTGTACTGCAAAAGCTGGAATAATCACCCCTTTTGGAGATGCTCAAAGAAATGGTGATAAAGTATCTCAAGAGGTATTTTACTCACAAGATGAGATTAAAAAAATGAGAAGATATTTAAATACAGGTATAAAATAAATTGGACAGGATAACCGCTACAAAAACTCTAAGATTAGCTGAGGAGTGTAATACAAAATTTAAATTAAGTAACGAAGTAAAAAATGCTATAGCAAAAACAGCTAGAGAACTTTTTGTACCATCTGGTTTTAAACATAACGCTTATAAACTAGATGCTCTCCCTATAGGTTCATCGCAATTTATAAGCTCACCTCTAACTGTTGCAAAAATGACCGAGTATCTAAATCCAAAAGGGGCAGATAGAGTTTTAGAGGTTGGTTGTGGAAGTGGTTATCAAGCTGCTGTATTATCACATCTATTTCGTGGTGTATTTACTATAGAGAGAATAGACTCTTTAATGATAGAAGCCAAATCTCGTTTTAGACAACTAAACTTACATAATATCCATACAAGAACTGATGATGGACAAAATGGTTGGAAACAATATGCTCCATACGATAGAATCTTATTTTCGGCTACAGCAAACCAGATTCCTCAAAAACTTTTTGAACAACTAAGCGATGGTGGTATTTTAGTAGCACCTGTGAGAAAAGGGAATAAACAAATTATTACAAGATTCACAAAAAATGGTTCAAATATAAAAATAGAAGAGCTAGAGGAATGTGACTTCGTACCTATTCTTGATGGTGTACAAAAATAACATTTATGATTATGTTATTTAATATGAACTATGTTAAAGTATTAGATATTTTTTATATCGGAATGGATTCATATTGAAACTTTGTTATCTACATAATAAAAAAGATGGTGACTTCTCTTTTCACAAAGATGTTTTTTTAGAACAATTTCCACAAAATGATATTTTAAATATAGAAAAAATAAAAAAACCAAATCAACATTATGATTTTTATCTTATCGATTTAGATAAAATAGATAAACAAGTCTCAGCAGATATACACTATTTTTTTGAAGATATACAAAATCCTCTAATCTATTTTTTTATACCTAAAGATTATAAAATATCTCTTATACAATTAGCTTTTATGGTTCAAGCAAAATCAATTATAACAACTATCCAAGATACTAATAAAGTTATCAATAAGATATATAAAGATTATCAGTTTCATTTAGAACAAGATAAAGCATTATCTTTAGGTACTTCATTACTAAATAATCATTCTTACATTATATACAAAGGAAATGAGCTTACATTTGCTAGTGAACAATTACTTCGTGATCTTAATTGTTCAACTAAGGAAGAAGCACATAAAATACTATTTAGTAAAATAGAGATAGATGAGATTTTAGAACATGAAAATGCAATCAATAAGTTTATATATAAAATTAATCAAGATGTGACTTTCTTTGTAAAAAGTGTAAAGAGTGAAAATTACACTTTAATATCTTTGGAAATAAATAATGATTATGAACAAAGCTGTGGAAACAATACCACACACATCTCTACAAGGCTCACTTTTATAGAACTTTTAAAAGATAAAATGCTTGAAAAAATGATGTCAAATAAAAATCTAGTAATACTTACTATGAGAATAGATAGTGTATCAAAATCTATAGCAAAAATTGAAGAAGAGAACTTTAGAAAAAAATTTTTATATGAGATAGAACAAATTATTGATAATAAACTTGTTTTAGCAGAGTATCATACAGATTTTTATGTAGCTTTATTTGAAGATATTTCATTTTCAGAGCTAAAAGATAAAGCAAAAAATTATCATCTACAAATACTAAATTTTTTAAATAAACAAAAAATAAAACATATAGTATCTTTATGTGTAGTAAATATAAAAGATGAAAATTTAAATCCTGTATTAACAACATTAGAAGAGATAGCTGACAACAGTATAGAAGAACAAATTCTTGATGAAGATCATATAGAATATATTAATGATTTTCAAGATGGGATGCAAACTCCAGATATTATAAATTATCTATTAGATACTATATATATAAATAAAAATGATCTAAAACTTTTAAATAT
>JAFGVR010000224.1 GCA_016937915.1 Campylobacterales bacterium
TCAAAAAATGACAAATAATCTCAACAAACTAACAAAAGCAACAAAACAACTATCACAAAGAAACTTTGAGATATCACTTCCAAAAATAGACACTAAAGATGAAGTTGGAAGTATGATAAAAGCTTTTGAAGTTATGCAAGATTCTCTAAACTCATATATCAAAGAGTTAGATGCATCAAAGCAAAGATTAAATCTAGCACTTGAGGGTAGCAGTGATGGTTTATGGGACTGGAATCTTATAACCAATGAGGTCTATTTTTCACCAAGATATAAAGAGATGCTAGGTTATAAGGATAGTGAACTAGAAAATAGTTTTGAGAGTTGGAAAAATCTTCTTTATCCAGAACAATTAGATAGAGCCTTAACATTTTTAGAATCTTTTTTAGCTTCAGATGATACAAACTATGAACAAAAATTTAAACTTAAAACAAAAAATGGGGAGTATATCCCTATACTAGCTAGGGCTAAAAAGGTTTTAAACAAAGATGGAAAAGCGATAAGACTAATCGGTACCCATGTAGATCTAAGTGAACTTACAAAGGTTCAAGAAAAACTTCTTTATCAAGCTCAACACGATGCCCTAACTAACCTTCCAAATAGAGTTTTATTTTTAGATAGACTGCAACAAGGGATCAAAAAAGCTAGAAGATATGAAAATAAAATCGCTATATTGTTTTTAGATCTTGATCACTTCAAAGAGATAAACGACACTTTGGGTCACGATGCTGGTGATAAACTTCTTATCAAAATCTCTCAGATATTGAAAAAACATATAAGACTAAGTGATACAGTATCAAGGTTTGGTGGTGATGAGTTTGCTATCATCGTAGATGAGATAAAAGATGATAGTATAGTTATAGATATAGTCAAAAAAATCATAGATGATGTAAATATGCCACATATCATAGATGGTAAAGAGTTTATAAATACATTTAGTATAGGGATAGCTATATATCCAAATGATGGAAACGATGCTCCTACTCTACTAAAAAATGCAGATCTTGCGATGTATAAAGCAAAAAACAGTGGTAGAAATGCTTATACATTTTATACAGAAGATATGACACAAAAAGCTTTAGAGAGAATTTTTATAGAATCAAATCTTAGAAATGCGATAAATAACAATCTATTAGAGATCTATTATCAACCTCAAATAGATAGCCAAACAAATAAAATAATAGGGCTAGAGGCTTCAGTTAGATGGTTTCATGATGGACAATATATACCCCCATCTATATTTATACCAACAGCAGAAAATATCGGATTAATAGCAGAGATAGATATATATGTTATGAAAAAAGTTCTAAATCAGATAAAAGAGTGGAAAAAATCGGGGATAAATCCACCAATCATAGCGATGAATCTATCTGTAATTGATTTAAAAAACAATAATTACATAGATATCTTAAGGGAGCAACTAATATTAACAGATTGTAAAACTTCTGATATAGAGTTTGAGATAACAGAGACACAATTAATGAATGACTCAAATGAATCTCTAAAAGTGTTAAATATCATAAAAGATCTAGGGGTAAAGATATCGATAGATGACTTTGGAACAGGATACTCATCACTCTCATACATAAAAAAACTGCCTATAGATAAGATAAAAATAGATAAATCGTTTATAGATGATATAACTTATGATGTTGATGATCAAGAGATAGTAAAAACTGTAGTATCTATGGCTAGAAATATGAATCTAAAAGTGATAGCTGAGGGTGTAGAGAGTCATGAACAAGTAAAGATGTTATCTAAACTTAATTGTACTGAGATTCAAGGATATTTTTACTATAAACCGATGGATAAAGAGAGTGTTGAAAAACTTTTAAAACAAGGGATATAACCCAAACTTTCGTTTGGATTATAATTTTGATATATGCTCACCTAAAGCTTTTATATCAGCATCACTTAAGTTGTTTACTTGTGACTTCATAAGCCCTTTCATAACACCACCATAAGTTCCATCTTTATACCCTTTTAGTGCAGTTTCCACTTTACTAGCATCCCACCCTTTTATGATTTGAGATTTTCCAAGTGCTGCTTTTTCACCATTTTGCCCATGGCAACTGCTACAAACTTTAAACAAAACTGCACCGTTGCTAGTTGTAGCAGTTTGTGTCACTTCAGCCACTTTTGCCATAGCATCATCTACAACTTTTTTAGCTTCAGCCTCTACAGGCTTAGCAACCTCTTCAACCTCTTTTACTACTTCAGAAACAACCTCTTTTACAGGTTCTACAACTTTAGTTTCAGTAACTTCTACTACCTTTTTAGATTCACTCTCAACAGCTTTTGGTTCAACACTTTTTTGAACCTCTTGTTTTGGAGCTTCAGTAGCTACCTCTTTTTTTGCATCATCACTACAACCTATCAACACAAACGCTAACACCGCAGATATAGCTATCTTCATTTTAATTCCTTTTTATAGATTTTGGATATAATTACACCATTTTAACAAAGTGATTAGAACATGAATTTTGAACCGTATCCATTTGAAAAACTTAACAATTTACTAAAAAACATTATACCCAATAATAATTACGCACCATCAGTTTTAACCATAGGTGAACCACAATTTGAGACACCTCAGTTTATACAAGATGAGTTGTGTAAAAGTACACCTCTTCTAAGAAGATACCCAAAAACAACTGGTGAAGATAACCTAAGAGCATCTATGAGGGAGTTTGTCGCAAAAAGATTTAACACTACTCTAAGTGATGCTCAAATCATCCCAACTTTTGGAACTCGTGAAGTTTTATTTAACTTTCCACAGTATCTACTTTTTAACAAACCAGATAGCGTTATGGCTTATACAAACCCTTTTTATCAGATATACGAAGGTGCTGCAATTGCTACTAGAAGTAAAGTTATCCACCTAAACCTAAATGAGCAAAATAACTTCAAACCACAAATCGATGAGGAAGTTTTATCGACTTGTGATTTGGTTATTTTAAACTTTCCAAACAACCCAACTTCATCAGTTTTAACTTTAGATGAACTAGGGGTTTGGGTAAAACTAGCACTAAAACATAACTTCGTACTTTTAAATGATGAGTGCTACAGTGAACTCTATACAGCAGAACCTATCCCATCACTTTTAGAAGCATCTAAACATGTTGGAAATGTTGATTTTAAAAATGTTCTTGTTATAAACTCCATCTCAAAACGCTCATCAGCCCCTGGGCTTAGAAGCGGTTTTATCGCAGGTGATGCAGATATACTAGATGGTTATATGCAGTACCGCACATACATAGGGTGTGCATCTCCCCTTCCACTTCAAAACGCAGCAGCAGTAGCGTGGAGTGATGAGAAACATGTAGAAGATGCAAGAGAGATATATAAAGCAAACTTTGAAGTAGCTCGTGAAGTACTTGAAATAGAGATACCAAAAGGGACATTTTATATATGGCTAAAAGTTGGTGATGCACTAGAATTTACAAAAAAACTTTATAAAGAGTACAATGTAAAAGTACTCCCAGGTGAGTTTTTAGCAAGAGAGGATGCTAACGGGGAGAACCCAGGATATGGTTATGTAAGGATAGCATTGGTTGAAGATGTAGAGAAAACTAAAGAAGCACTAAAGAGAGTAAAGGAGTGTATAGGTGAGTAAAGTTGAAGAGTTAAAAACAAAAGTATTCAAAGCTCAAGAGGAAGGTGATATAGCATCTTTATATATTTTAGAACAAGAGGCTCATGAGGTTTTTGATGAAGATACCCTTCATGGATTTTATGCAAATATCTTAGACTTAGCACTTGAGAAACTAACAGATGCACTTGAAGCTCCAAGAAAGATGGACATAAACGAAGTTCAAGATTTTGCAACTCTTAGAGCGTTGTATGAGTATGCGATAGAACACTATAGTGCTGGAGCTATAGATGATGCTTCTGCACTCTTTGAGGTACTTAGCGGTTTAACAAATGACAAAACTTTTTCAGATGCACTAAAGGTTCATACAGCAGCTTCAAGGGAAAAAATATCTATAGAAGATTTCTTAGATGAGATAGCAGATTTAGATGCTACTGAAGATGCTGGAACATTTTATATAAGCCACTTTAGAGATAAGGTACAAGATTTGCTTAACGACGCAAAAGCGGAGAAGTAATCATGAAAATTCATTTTATAGGTATCGGTGGCATCGGGATCTCAGGTCTTGCCAAATTTATGCAATACAATGGTCACGAAGTTAGTGGAAGTGATATAAGTGATACACTCATCACAAAAAAACTTCGTACTATGGGGATAGCAGTAACAGTTCCACATAGTGCAGATGCTATCCAAGATCAAGATTTAGTTATCCACTCAGCTATCATAAATCCTCAAAATCCTGAGATAGTAGCTGCAAAAGCAAAAGGGATAAAAGTTTTAGCTCGCAGAGAAGCACTTTTAGAGATACTCAAAGATAAAAAAGTTTACTCAGTGGCTGGAGCTCACGGCAAAAGTACCACTACAGCTATCCTTACAGCCATTATGAGTGGTTCAGCTATCATAGGTGCAGAGTCTAAAGAGTTTGGCTCAAATGTAAGGTATGAAGAGAATAACAACACTATGATATTTGAGGCTGATGAGAGTGATGGCAGTTTCATAAACTCAAACCCATACTGTGCGATAGTTACAAATGCAGAACCTGAACACATGGAATACTACGACTATAACTACGATAGATTTTATGAGACATATAAAACATTTATAAAATCTGCAAAATGTAGAGTTTTAAACGCTGAAGATCCATTTTTATCTACCCTCATAGATGAGATTGATGCTTCGTGGCTGTACCCAAGCCGTGATATAACAAACATAGAATATATGCTCATCGACAATGAACCACATACGAAATTCAACTTAAAAGATTTGGGAAGTTTTAGCGTTTGGGGGTTTGGTAAACACATCGCTTTAGATGCATCTTTAGCTATCCTTGCAGCTCATGAGTCTATGGATATAGAGAACATTAGAGAAAATATCTTAAACTTTAAAGGGATAAAAAAACGCTTTGACATAGTTGGAAGTCAAAATGACAGTGTTATCATAGATGACTATGGGCATCACCCAACAGAGATAAAAGCTACTTTTGATTCTGTAAAAGAGTACGCATCTCTAAAAGGGTTTGACAAGATAACAGCTATCTGGCAACCACACAAATACTCAAGAACTATAGATAATCTTGAAGCTTTCATAAAATGTTTTGAGGGAGCTGGTGAACTTATTATTCTACCTGTTTGGTCAGCTGGTGAAGCGGTGAGGGATATAGACTTTTTAGATAAGTTTAAAAACTACAACCTAATCATGGCAGACAACATAACTAGAGCCAACAACACCATAACTATAGTAAAAGATAAAAAAGATCTAAAAACTATAGACAAAGGGCTTATCATCGGTTTTGGAGCTGGTGATATAACTTATCAAATAAGAGGGACTGCGTAAGATGGGGTACATATTTGGTCTTGTAGTTACTGCCCTTTTCTTCGCTGCGATGCACTATTTTACAGAGTTAACTAAAAAACAGAAGATAACTATAAGTGCAGTTTTATTTGCCATCATCACAAGTGCTACAGCTTATAACATCTACTCGGCAAAAGAGCAAGAGAAGATGCTAGATATAGTTATGAGGTTTGAACAACATAAAGATATAGAGTGCAATGGTATAACTGTAAATGATGCCAACTTCTCTCTAAGTGTTGGAACCTATACATTCATAGGGAAAAAAGGTACCCCCAACTACGACCAGATGATAAGTGTTAGTGAGTGTTCTTTCTAAATAGTAAAAGAGGATTTTTAATCCTCCTCATACCCACTAGACTCTCTAAAACTTAGGCGAGTTTTATCTTGTTTTAGTTTTTTATATAGCTTAAACTTCATCTTCTCAAGCTCATCTGCATCTATGCCAAACTCATCCATCATCTCTTTAGTATCTGCACCTCCGCTATCCATAGCAAAAAGTTTTAGCTCTTTTTTTGTAAGTTTTGCTTTCATAGTAGCGTAAAGCTCTTTATCATCACCCTTAAAAATCTCTATAGGCATTACACAACACTCTGCAAGTCTCTCTCTAAAATTGTTTGAATCGTTGTGTTGTCTCCAAACCGAACCTAATAATACATCTTCATTCATCTATATCTTCTCCAAAATTTTTGTAAGGTCTTTCTCATCTATGATGATATTAGCCTCTTTTTTAAGTATCTCTCTAGCACAAAATGCTACGCGAGTTCCAGCGTGAGCAAACATACTAAGATCATTTGCACCATCTCCACACACCAAAGTCTCCTCCTCTTTTACACCAAGTACATTTTGAAGACGCACCAGCATATCA
>JAFGVR010000225.1 GCA_016937915.1 Campylobacterales bacterium
AGTGAGCATAGATAGAATCTATACTGATAATTGGTAGCAAAGGTCTATCAAGGTTTTCAGAGTTTATAGAGTTTATAAGATATTTTTCAAACCATTTTCTCCTATCATCCGTTATGAGGATGATGGTCTTACCAGATAAAACCTGTTCAAGTGCCAGTGATGAAGTTGTTGTCCATTCAAACCTTTGTTCTTCAAGCCAACTAAGAGACGCCCCCTCTTCACGGATAGCATCTAAACTCCACTGAGCAAAATCTAACACAACAGACTTCTTATTTATCTAGCTCATAAGCATCGTGGAGTGAGCGAACAGCTAACTCTGCATACTTTTCTTCTATAACCATAGAAACTTTTATCTCTGAAGTTGATATCATGTTTATATTGATATTGTTCTCAGCCATAGTTGAAAATGCTTTTGCAGCTACACCAGCGTGTGATTTCATACCAACACCAACTACAGAAACTTTACAGATTTTTTCATTGTAAACATCATCTTGCAGATCACCCTCTTTGATGAACTCTTTTACAACATCTTTAGCATCATTTAGATCACCTTTAGCCACTGTAAAGTCTATGTTTGTAGTACCACCATGACCACGGTTTTGAACTATCATGTCAACATTTACTTCAGCTTTAGCCAACTTGTTAAATATCTCAGAAGCGATGCCAGGTCTATCACTTACACCTATCAAAGATATACGAGCTTGATTTTTATCTAACGCAATTCCACTTACTAACGGTTTTTCCATAATATTTTCTTCCTTAGTTATTAAAGTTCCCTCTTCATCACAGAAGCTTGATCTAGTTACTAGATTTACATTTAGTTTTTTAGCCATCTCAACTGAGCGGTTTTGTAGCACTTTTGCACCAAGAGATGCCATCTCAAGCATCTCTTCATAAGATATCTTATCTATCTTTTTAGCTTTAGATTCGATTCTAGGGTCTGTTGTAAAGATACCTGTAACATCAGTGTATATCTCACAAAGATCTGCATTGATAGCTCCAGCTACTGCAACAGCACTAAGATCACTTCCACCACGACCAAGAGTTGTTACATCACCATTTTCATTTACACCTTGAAAACCAGCTACTACTATTATCTTGCCCTCTTTTATAGCTTCATTCATAGCAGTTGGGTCTATCTCTTCTATCCTAGCTTTTGTGTGATGTGAGTCTGTAACTATCCCAGCTTTTCTACCACTCATAGCTACACTATCATGACCCATCTCTTTTAGGGCTATAGCTAAAAGTGCCGCAGTAACTCTTTCACCAGAGCTAAGTAGCATATCCATCTCAGGACGACTTGGATTTTGTGAGAAGTGTTCAGCGTAAGCTACAAGTTTATTTGTTTCTCCACTCATAGCAGAAACTACAACTACTACATCGTTTCCAGCTTTTTTTGTAGCACTTACACGATTTGCAACATTTTGGATGCGTTCTAGATCACCTACACTCGTACCACCAAATTTTTGAACAATTAACATCTATAAAAATTCCTCTTTTTTGAAATGTTGAATAACTTTTTCATATACATCTTGCTTAAAAGATGCACTCATCCCTAAAACATCATCCACATCTACAAATTTATAATCACTAAATTCTGGATGTTTTGTGTTTATATCTATCACTGCATCTTTTTGTAGCCTAACCAAAAAATACTTCTGTTTTTGACCTATCCAAGGTTTCATGCTTTGAGCTATCTTTGGTGGAAAATCGTAACTTAACCACTCAGGATATTCAGAGATAATCTCCACCTTATTTGTACCTATCTCCTCTTCAAGTTCACGAAAAAGTGCTTCGTGAACCTCTTCACCCTCGTCTATGCCACCTTGAGGAAATTGCCACACATCGTGCAGGTCGTTTCTCTGAGCGATAAATATCTCCTTTTTTTGGGGGTATTCATCACAAAGTATTATCGCTGCTACATTTGGGCGATATAAATCTTTTTTATTCATAAAATCAGCCTGTATTTTAGTGAGGCGATTATACAAAAAATGTAATTAAAAGTATATAATCTAGCTATAATTTCAAATGCTTTTATATATACATATCCCATTTTGTGACTCCAAATGCTCTTATTGTGCATTTAACTCTTATGTTGATAAGTTTCATCTTAAACAAAACTATATGAATTCACTTTTAACTCAGTTAAAATTTGAACTAAAAAGATTTGATGCCAAAAATGGTTCAATTGAGTCTTTGTTTATAGGTGGTGGAACACCATCTACAGTTGAGCCATCTCTTTATAAACCTATCTTTGAACTACTATCCCCATATCTAAAAGATGATGCAGAGATAACAAGCGAAGCAAATCCAAACAGTAGTTCTAAAAAATGGCTAAAAGGGATGAGAGAGCTAGGGGTAAATCGGATAAGCTTTGGAGTTCAAAGCTTTGATGATAAAAAACTTAAACTTCTAAATAGAGCCCACTCATCTAAACAAGCTAAACAAGCCCTTTTGGATGCAAAAGATGTTGGATTTGAAAACCTATCTTTAGATATCATCTATGGTGTTTATGGAGACACAAAAGAGCTTTTACAAAAAGATATAGATGAGGCTTTTTTACTCCCTATAAATCATATAAGTGGAT
>JAFGVR010000025.1 GCA_016937915.1 Campylobacterales bacterium
AAACGATGCTATCGAGGTATCAAGTGGGAGTCTGGGTCATGGACTGCCTCATGCTCTTGGTTTTGCATATTCAAAAAAGCTTAAAAATTTAGATAGCAAAGTTTATGTCCTTATGGGGGATGGTGAGACTCAAGAGGGTTCTGTATGGGAAGCTGCGATGCTAGCACCTAAGATGGGACTTGATAACTTAACTGTTTTTATAGATAGAAATGATTTACAAGGTTATGGAAGACCAAGTGAGTTAGTCTCTTTTGAACCGATAGATAAAAAGTTTGAGAGTTTTAACTGGGATGTTCATAGAGTAGATGGACACGATACAAAAGCTATAAAAGATGCAATTGACAAACCATCTGATAAACCAAAGATGATAATTTGTGATACCATAAAAGGTAAAGGTGTATCATTTATGGAAGATGAGATGAAATGGCACTACTTTATAGTAACGGATGAGTTTTTAGAACAAGGGATAAAAGAGTTGGAGAGTGCATCGTGAGAAATACCGCAGCAAGAGAGATTCAAACATACTGTGAAAAAAATCAAGATGGTTTTTTGATAGCAGGAGACGCAGGTTTTGGTGTTTGGGAAGATTTTAGACAAAAGACACCATCTCAGTATATAAACACTGGTATTAATGAACAAGCTACCATCGGCTTAGCTGCTGGAATGGCTCTAAGTGGTCATAAGGTTTTTTACTACAACATCATCCCATTTGTACTTATGAGATGCTACGAACAAGTTAGAGTAGATATATGTTATGCAAATCTTCCAGTAGTTTTAGTCGGCATCGGTTCTGGCATCACTTATGCACCATCTGGCATGACACACTATAGTGTGGAAGATATTGCTCTAGCTAAAACGATGCCAAACCTAAACATCATCTCTCCAAGTGATCCAGTACAAGTAAAAAAAGCTATCTCTTATGCGATAGAGAGTAAAAATCCTACATATATCCGCATCAGCAGAAGTGGTGAACCTACACTTTTTGAAGAAAACATAGATATAACAAAACCAACATATCTAAAAGATGGAACTAAAAAAGCGATAGTTTTTCACGGCTCGATCGTAGATGAAGTTTTAAAAGCAAGTGATAGCTTAGAAGATATAGCTATTATATCTTTTGCACTTATATCCCCTTTAGATGCAGATGAAACAAAAACTATCTTAGAAAAATATGATGAAGTTTATGTAGTAGAGGAGCATTTTGAGGATGGTGGTTTGGGAACGATTTTAAGTGACTTTGCTATGAAAAACAAGATAGATGCAAACATACATAAGATAGCTATAGAAAATCACTATATACATAAGATAGGTAGCTGTAACTACCTAAGAGCTGAGTTTGGCATAGATGCAGAGTCAATCATTAAAAGGGTGAAAAATGGGTAAAGAGCTATATATATTTAACAAACTTCATAAAAAAACAGCTAGAAAATATATAGACAGAATGGTCGATAATAAGATAGAGTGTATGAAAAAAGCCAAAGAGTATGATTATGATTACTGGGATGGTGATAGACGCTTTGGTTATGGCGGTTATAAGTATGATGGTAGATGGAAAAGTGTAGCAGAGGATTTTATAGATGAGTATAAGCTTACAAATGAATCTAAAGTTTTAGATGTTGGTTGTGGAAAAGCTTTTTTAATTTATGAGATTAAACAATTACTTCCAAATATTACAGTTGTAGGGTTTGATTATTCGCAGTATGCTATAGAGAATGCAAAAGATGAGATAAAAGAGTATCTTTACACTCATAAAGCACAAGATAAGTATGACTATGCAGATAATGAATTTGACTTAGTTATCTCTCTTGGAACTTTACATAATCTACCGATATTTGATTTAAAAAAAGCGGTTCAAGAGATGCAGCGAGTAGCTAAAAATAAATTCATAATGGTTGAAGCTTATAGAAATGAAGAGGAACTTTTTAATCTTCAATGTTGGGCTTTAACTTGTGAGAGTTTTTTCAGACCAGATGAGTGGACTTGGATGTATGATGAGTGGGGTTATGATGGTGATTATGAGTTTATATATTTTGAATAAGGAAAGTTACAATGGCAAATAAATATTCAAACCTAAAAATATTTCATTATCAAGATAAACTTGATAGCTTAACAAAAGATACAGAGACTATAAAAGCTCCTATCCACATAAGGATAAAACCCACAAATGTATGTAACCACAACTGCTGGTACTGTGCATATAAGGTAGATAATCTGCAACTTGGTCAAGATATGGTTGAAAAAGATTTCATCCCTGAAGATAAGATGATAGAGATTTTAGATGATTGTAAAGATATGGGTGTAAAAGCTATCACATTTAGTGGTGGCGGTGAACCTTTTACATACAGGTTTTTTAAACAGACCATACAAAAACTGATAGAAGATAAAATAGCTTTTGCATCTCTTACAAACGGTAGCAGACTAAACGGTGAGATAGCCCAGCTTTTCGCCCTTAATGCTACATGGCTTAGAGTTTCCATAGATGGCTATAATGATGAAAGTTATGCAAAAGCCAGAAGTGTAAAAGTTGGTGAGTTTACTAAGATAGTAAATAATATGAAAGATTTTGTAAATATTCCAAATCGTACTTGTAACTTAGGTGTTAGTTTTATTATAGATCACACAAACTACACAAAAGTATATGAGTTCTCAAGCCTTATGAAAGAGATAGGGGTAGATAGCATTAAACTATCAGGATGTGTAGTTGAAAATGAGGGTGAAAAAAATAACGAATACCATAAACCATTTTTTGATGAAGCAAAAGATCTATGCCAAAGAGTAAAAGATGAACTTGAAGATGAGAGTTTTGAAGTTTTTGATAGTTACCATTACCTAGAAGATAAATTCGATAAAGATTATACTTGGTGTCCATACTCTCAGATACTTCCAGTTATAGGGGCTGATTTGAACATCTACCCTTGTCAAGATAAAGCTTATAACTTGGATAACGGTTTAGTAGGAACTATAAAAGATAAACGATTTAAAGATTTTTGGTTTAACGATAAAGATAAGTTTTTTAAGATAAATCCTAGTTGCGATTGTCAAAACCACTGTGTTGCAAACGGGAAAAATAAGATGATTTTAGATTACTTAGATGTAGAACATTTAGGGTTTGTGTAGTGATAGATTTAGAGAAGCAAAACAAAGTTTCTGAGGAAGCTTATTTTTCAACTCAAAATATAATTAGTATCGATAAATTTGATATAGATGCATTGATAGATGAGGCTAAAAAAACAAAACGAAATAGAGTTCGTTTTTGTTCACATACAACATCAGATGAAAAAATTCATGAGATGTTTATAGTCCACCCTAAAGATGCGTATGTTAGACCTCATAAACATATAGGTAAAATAGAATCTATGCTTGTACTACATGGAGAGGTTGATTATATAACTTTTAATGATGATGGTGAAGTAGAATCGATAACCCAGATGGGTGATTTTAAAAGTGGAAAAGTATTTTATAAATCTCTTAGAGATGAACAGTATCACTCTATGGTTATAAAATCTGATTGGTTGGTTTTTTTAGAGATAACAGAGGGACCATTTGAGAGATCAAATACAGTTTTTGCACAGTTTGCACCAAATGATGATGAACCCCAAAAGATAGATGAGTTTTTAAAAAATATAGGATGAAAGAGTTTTATATTAAAAAAGAGTGCAGATTATGCACAAGTGAAGATTTAAGTGTTGTTCTTCCTTTAAACAACAGTCCCCTTTGTGATGCTTATGTCAAAGAGATAAAAGAGCAAAATTTTTATAGTTTAAATCTTTGTATGTGTAATAGTTGTGGGTTTGTTCAAATAGATACTATAATAGATCCAGAGATTGTTTATAGAGACAACCTTAATGTAAATTCAAATGGATTAGATAGACACTTTGAATCGTACGCACAAGATGTATCTAAGTTTTTAGATATAAATGAAGCTAAGTTTATAGTAGATATAGATACGCATGGGGAAAAATTGCTTTGTTTTTTTAAACAACAAGGTAATGATGTTTTAAAAATAGAACCTCCATACAGAGTTTCAAATGAATCAAATAAAAATGAATTTGAGATAATAAGAAATTTTTTTAATGAAGATTTAGCAAAAGAGATAGTTAAGAATAGAGCTTATGCTGATGTTATAACGATAAATAATCTATATGCAAATATAGATGATTTAATAAATTTCACAAAAGCTTTGAAAATTTTACTTGCCAAAGATGGGGTATTGATAATTGAGTCATCTTATCTTTTAGATATGATAGATAATATGGTGTTTGATTTTATTTATCATGAACATCTATCATATCTATCGATATTACCATTAGTTAGATTTTTTAAAAATTATGATATGAAACTGATAAATTTAGAAAAAATAGATACCAAGGGTGGTTCTATGAGGTACTATTTTGCTAAAAACAACTCTAAATGGGAAATAAATAGTAGTGTAGAAGTATTGATAAAAAAAGAGTTGGATGCAAATATAAATATCAATTTTTTTAAAAGATTTGAACAAAAGATTAAAAAAATAAAAAGTGATTTATTGGAGTTTTTAGAAAATTATAAAGATAAAAAAGTTGTTGGATATGGAGCTAGTGCTACATCTACAACTCTTATAACATACTTCGAATTAGATGGTTACTTTAGTTATTTGGTTGATGATAACACAGATAAGATAGATAGATACAGTCCAGGTTTTAACATACCAGTATATAGTTCAGATAAAATAGAACAAGATTGCGTTGATTTGGTGGTGATTTTGGCATGGAGGTTTTATGATATAATTTTGGCAAAACGCAAAAAAACACTGCGTAATTGTAAAAAAATCATTATACCTTTGCCTGAGTTAAAAGTTATAGATTATTCAAATAATGAGGGGACAAATTGAAAAACATTGAAACAGTTGTGATAGATGCTGGAGCTAGATATGGATTGCATCCGACATGGAAACCTTTTAAGGGTGAGTTGAGTTATCATATGTTTGACCCTGATACAGATGAGACAGATAGGTTGAAGCATAAGTATTTTGATGATGAGGGTAGAGTTTTTATCTATGATCAAGCATTGTCAAAAACAGATGGTCAAGAGATAGTTATTAACTATTTTCTAAACAAAGCTATGAGTTCATCTCAAAAGAGAAATGAGTTAACTGAACTCTTCAAGCATGAAAGAAAAGAGCAAGTTAGCATCGAGTCTAAAAAAATATATTTTGGTATCACCATCGATACATTTTGTAAAAATAATCACTTAAATGCTGATTTTTTAAAACTAGATACAGAGGGTAGTGAGTACGATATCTTACAAGGTGCCAAAGAGCAGATAACAAACAATGTATTAGGTGTTAGAAGTGAAGTGACTTTTGATTATGTATTTGAGGGGATGCCACTTTTTTCTGATTTAAACAGTTTTATGCTTGAAAATGGCTTTTTTTTACTAAATCTAGATTATAACGGCAAAGGTGATAACCAAAGTGAGTTTGTAGATCCATGTAGTAGATTTGGTGTTTTAACTATGAGTGATGCTGTATGGCTAAAGAGATATGATTTGTTAATGCAATCTCAAAGTGATTTAATGCAAAAAACAATCAAAACATTAAAATATGCATATTTTTGTATGTTAAACAATGCTCCAGATGTAGCTATAAAAACTTTGGCTGATGGTAGAGAAGAGTATAACTTAGACTACAATTTACTAAAAGAGAGCTTATTGGTAAAAAATTTAAAAATTGTTATAAAAAAACATCTGTATGGACTAAAGTGGTTACCAGGAAGAAGCTTAGAATCACAATATGACCTATATAGAAATTTATTTGATGAAGAGATAGAGGTACTTCACGAATTTATGTCATCTTTGGAGTTAAATCCTAAATAATGCAATCGTATATTGTCGATAAAAAACAATCTCTAAAACTTATAGAGCAAGTAGAAAAAAAGCTTTTGCCAAATGAGGTTCGTGTAAAAATTTTGTATTCAAATGTCTGTGGAAGTGATATAAAAAACTATAATAACCCTAGAAAACTAGGTGTTGTTTTAGGGCATGAAGCAAGTGGTGTAGTGTTGGAGGCTGGGGATGATGTAAAAACATTTTTAGTTAATGATAGAGTTTGTATATTTCCTATGATATCTTGTTTTGAGTGTGAAGCGTGTTTAAGTGATAACCATAGGGATTGTGAAGATAAACTCGCTGTTGGACTAGATATAGATGGAACTTTTGCTTCAACACTAATTATAGATCATAGAGGGTTGATAAAGGTAGATGATAGAGTAACTGATATAGAAGCTGCAAATGTAGAAGCACTAGCTTGTTCAAATCGATTAGTTAAAGATCTGATTTTAAATAAAGTTGATAAAGCATCTGATATATTGATTATCGGTGATGGCCCAATCGCTATAGGTGATGTTTTATTACTAAAACTTTATGGGTTTAAAAATATCACACTCATAGGTAAATATGACTACAGAATCGACATAGCAAAAAAATTAGATATAAAAGCTTTTCATTTTTCATATTTAGAAGAATATATTAAAAATGGAAATAATATTGATGTAGTTGTCTATGCAGCTTTTGCTGCAGATACATTGAATTTACTGTTTAGGTGCTATAACAAAAAAGTTGTATTTTCCCCTCAAGTGAGGATGCCTCAAGAGATAGAGCAAAAATATATAGATTTAATATCTATATCAAGAGCTTTTGCATATAAGTACAGCGATTTTTATGATATACAAAACTTTTTTATAGATGGTAAAATTGATAATGGAATAATTGTTTCAAATATTATCGATTTTGCAGATTTAGAGAGATTTGATGATTTGATACACCAAAAATCAAAGTATTTAAAAACAGTAGTAAAAATCAGTCAATAAAAAGAGATAGTATAAATGAAAAAAGTATTTGTAAGTGGTGATTTCAACATACTCCATCCTGGGCATCTTAGACTTTTAAAGTTTGCAAAAGAGAGTGGTGATCACCTCACAGTAGGTGTAAACAACGATAAACTCAGTAACAACAAAGGGATGCCACAAGAGATAAGATTAGAATCGATAAAAGCTACAAGTTATGTTGATGAATCTTTTATCTTAAATGAGAGTGCGATTGAATACATCAAAAAAAATAAACCTGATATTGTGGTAAAGGGAAAAGAGCATGAGGATGAGGAAAATCCTGAACTTGAGTTTATAAACAGCTATGGTGGAAAACTCCTTTTTAGCTCAGGGGAGATCGGTTTTTCATCACTTAACCTTTTAAAAGAGGAGTTCTCATCATCTAGCCTAAACCTCAAACACTCCCCAAGCTATAAGATAAGACATCAGTGTGATACTGATAGACTAAAAAAGATAATCGAGGATTTCTCAAAATTAAATGTTTTAGTGATAGGTGATACTATAGTTGATGAGTATATCACTTGTGAGCCTTTAGGGATGAGCCAAGAGGATCCTACTATCGTGGTATCACCACTATTTACAGATAAGTTTATCGGTGGTGCAGCTATAGTAGCATCTCATGCAAAAACTCTTGGTGCAGATGTTGAGTTTGTATCGGTTTGCGGGGATGATGAGAGTTGTGAGTATGTAAAGAGTGGTCTAAATCAACTAGGCATCAAAACATCTATCTTTAGCGATGCGACCCGTCCAACTACCCTAAAACAGAGATTTCGTGCAAATGGTAAAACTATGCTAAGGGTAAATCATCTAAAACAACACGCTATCTCAAAAACGATTCAAGCACAAATAGTTGAGCGAATAAAAGAGAGTGTAGAGGAACTTGATCTGATAATATTTTCAGATTTTAGTTATGGGCTTTTGACTAACAATGTCATAAAAGAGATAACAAAGTTAGCTAAAGAGCATAACATAATCATGTCAGCAGACTCCCAAAGTTCATCTCAAGTTGGAGATATATCTAAGTTTAAAGATATGAGTTTAGTAACCCCAACTGAGAGGGAGATAAGGCTATCTTTAGGGGATTTTGAATCAGGTCTTGTTGTACTTTCCCAAAAACTAAATAAAATCTCAAACGCAAAATATATCTTCACAACTTTGGGTGCTGAGGGGGTTATGATATTTAATTCAAACAAAGATGAACTTCTAACAGATAACATTAACGCGTTAGCTAATATAGTAAAAGATGTTAGTGGAGCTGGGGATTCACTTCTAACGGCTAGTTCTATGGCTCTCTGTGTTGGAGCTAACATCTGGGAGAGTGCATATCTAGGCTCAGTTGCATCTGCTATACAGGTGAGTCGCATAGGAAACATCCCTATAAAAAAAGATGAAATTTTAAAAGAGTTAATTTAATGAAAGCATTACTTTTAGCTGCTGGTCTTGGTACAAGGTTAAAACCAATCACAGATACTATCCCAAAATGTTTAGTTCTTATAAATGGTAAGCCTTTACTAGAGTATTGGTTAGAAAACCTAACTGATGCTGGGGTAAGTGAGTTTTTGATAAACACATCATACCTAAGTGAACAGGTTGAAGAGTTTGTCTCAAAATCAAAATACAAAGATAAAATCACTTTAGTTCATGAAGATGAGCTTTTAAATACAGGTGGCACACTTCTAGCAAACAAAGATTTTTTTGATGATGAAGCTTTGATGCTAGTTCATGCTGATAATCTCTCTTTTTGTGATTTTAGAGAGTTTATAAAAGCACACCAAAATAGAGATTTGGGATGTGAGATAACTATGATGCTTTTTCATAGTGACAATCCAAGTAGTTGTGGGATAGTTGAACTAGATGCATATGGTGTAGTTCAAAAGTTTCATGAAAAGGTACAAAATCCACCATCAGATCTAGCAAATGGTGCTGTATATATATGTGAGCCTAGTATTTTTGAATTTTTAGAGAGTTTAGGGAAAAAAGATATAGATTTTTCAAATGATGTACTTCCAGAGTATATGGGGAAGATATATACATTTTTAAATAACAACTACCATAGAGATATAGGTAGTGTTGAGAGTTATGCAAAGGCTCAGATTGAAGTACTTAAACAGATTTAAAAATATATACCTCTCACCATACACACCCATAACTATAGCATTTCAAAATTATTTGAAAAACTGTTTTGAGATAGAGATAAAAGGTTTTATAGATAGCTCAAAGCAAGGGGAAAATATATATACCCCCCAAGATATAGATAAACTATCTATAGATAAGATACTTGTTCTATCCCCTAAATGGGATAAAGATATATATAAAAATCTACTAAATTATTTAGATGAAAATAAGATTACAGTAGTTGTAAAATCAGATAAAGGTTATAAAAAAAGTATCATAAATTATAAGTTTTTTAGGCTAACAGATATTTTTTTGCTAAAGTTAGTTACAACTATTTTTAATATTTTTAATATCAAAGTTATAAATTTTTGGACAAATAGGATAGGTGAGTTTTCTCTAGAGTGTGAAAAGTTTTTACGCAAACTAGAACTTGGAGATATATCTAAAAACAACCGCTATATAATCTTAGATGCATTAGATGAAAAAGATATAGCAAACAAAGTTTTATATGATTTATACAAAGATGTTTTTCAAAATAAAAAAGAGACTATATTTTTAAAAAGAGGGTATCTAAACAGATTTATAAGGCATCTGCTTAGAGATAGAACTTTTTATAATAAGTTTTTTCACAACACAGAACAACGAGCAAATGACTATAAAGAGTTTCTAAATACAAAACCATCTATCCAATTCTCTTTAGAAGATAAGAAAAAAGGTGAAGAGATACTTAAAAATTTAAATATCACAAAACCTTATGTTTGCATCTTTGCAAGGGATTCTAAATTTTTAGAAGAGACTTTTAAAGATAGAGATTGGACATATCATAACTATAGAGATGCAGATATAAACACTTATGAATTAGCTATAAAATATCTTATAGATAAAGGGTATAGTGTTGTTAGAGTTGGAAACACTGCACATTATGAGATCTCTTTTAAGCATCCAATGTGTATAGATTATCCATTTTCGAATCATAAAAGTATATTTGCAGATATATTTTTAACATCAGAATGTTGTTTGGCCATAGGTACACACTCAGGGATACTTGATATGTGTAATGCTTTTGGAAAACCAAGAATCGGTGTAAACAGTATGCCCATAGATTGCCCTACATACTCCACAAAAGATGATATATATATCCCTAAAAAGCTTAAAAAAGATGGAAAATATGTAAGTTTGGATAGATACTTTGAGATGATGCATAGCAGTGGACTTAGCCATTTTCAAACTCAAACATATGAAAAGTTAAACTTAGAGATAGAGGATAACACCCCCTTAGAGATTTTAGATGTAGTTAAAGAGTATTTTGGTGATTTTACATACAACCAAACAGATGCAAAAAACTTAGAAAAGTATTATGAAATACACTCTAAGAGTAAGCAATTCTCAGCTGTAAAAACAAAGATAGGGACTAAATTTTTAAGGGATAATGGTTGGTTTATAAACTAAGTGAATTAGCTATAAACTTTATCTCATCATCTCTTAGATAAGGATTCATAGGCAAGCTCATTATCTCTTGTGAGATATTTTCTGAGATAGGAAAATCCCCTTTTTTATATCCAAGATATTCAAAACACTCTTGTAGATGCAAAGGGATTGGGTAATGCACTGCTGTTGGAATTCCCTCATTTTTCAATCTCTCTTGCAACTCATCTCTATCTTTTACCCTGATAGAGTATTGAGCCCAAGCTGAGGTTGATTTTTTATCTACAGATGGCAAGATGATGTTTTTGTTATTTTTGAGTGTATCTGTATATTTAGAAGCCACATCTTGTCTTAGTGCCAAATCTTTTTCATAGTGTTTTAGTTTGACATTTAAAACTGCGGCTTGTATGGTGTCAAGTCTTGCTCCAAGACCTATGTATCTGTGATGGTACCTTTTTGTCTGCCCATGGATTCTAAGTGATCTCATTTTAGATGCTAACTCTTCATTATTTGTAAAAACAGCCCCACCATCCCCATAGCATCCCAAAGGTTTTGCAGGAAAAAATGAGGTAGTAGATATATCACCCAAGGCTGAATCTTTTATCCCATTATAAGTAGAACCAAAACTTTGAGCACCATCTATGATAACTCTTAGGTTATGTTTAGAAGCTATCTGCATAATCTCATCCATATCACAAGGTTGACCATAGAGTGATACAGGGATAATAGCTTTTGTTTTTGAGGTGATTTTTTTCTTTATCTTAGATGCATCTATGTTATAAGTTCTCTCATCAATATCTACAAATACTGGCTTTGCACCTAAAAATGCTATAGTCTCAGCGGTAGCTATAAAAGTAAACGGTGTAGTTATAACTTCATCACCCTCTTTTATATCAAGTGCCATTAGAGCAAGTAAAAGTGCATCTGTCCCACTTGAACAGCTTATTGCATGTTTTGCAGAGGTAAATCTTTCAAGGTTTCTCTCAAGCTCCTCCACCTCATTACCCATGATAAAGTTACAATTTCTTGCAACTTTTAGTATCGCATCTTCTATCTCATCTTTATAGAGTTGATGTTGGTATTGCAGGTTTGTAAAATCTATCCTCATTTTTTAGTTACCATAAGATTATCATCTATGAGTTCATAC